>DCCQ01000032.1 GCA_002314195.1 Bacteroidales bacterium UBA1077
TTGACTAAAGTAGGGACGACTAATTAGTTGTCTGCCACGTGGGCTGGAAGCTTTATTTGATCCTGAATCTGTAAATCTGTCCGTTGCGCGCCTGCTTGCTGACGTGCATGACCATATACAGCCACTTTCCCTTGATCGCCAGCCCTTCTGGTTCGTGGTGTAAATCGTTAAGACTCACTGTTTTGACAATCTTTTTGGTTTGAATGTCCACAACGTGCAGCAATCTGTCGTGTGGCGGATAGCCGTCTCCGAGGTAGGCATAGTGTCCCTTGATGACACTGCCCTGATATATTTTTATACCAGGAACATAGAACTCGTCCAGCACATCTTTCTGAGTAAGGTGCACTTCTCCGTTCTCGTCCGAGTCCTTCAAGGTCGGAAGCCTGAATTTCTTGACAAGTTTGCGCATCTCACCGCTCGATCCGTATGTATAGATAATTTTGTTCTTCCCGTCGATGAACCAGTCGAATGACCCGGTATAGCCCTCTCCTGTGTGGAAAAGTTTCTGTACAATCCTGCTTCCGTCCAATGTGATGTCCGTGACGTAGCAGCAATGGTCTCCTTTGCAGCCTGAGATGTAGAGCAGCGGGAACATGGTTCCTTTCTCTACTCCGAAAGACGCGTTGTTGCAGTGTGAAGTGTTGCCTTCCAGCATGAAGGTGGACACGAACTTATTCTTTTTCAGATCAATGATGACACACTGCCCTTTGTCGTGGAATACGAAACCATACTTTCCCCAGACGGCTAATCCCTGAGTGGAACCCTTGACCTTGACATTCTCCGGAGTCAGTTTTCCAAGGTCGCACACAAATTCCGGAGTCAGTTCAGGCCCTTTATATTCCTGAGCCGAAGCCCCAATGCCAAAAGCCAGCGCCACCGCCAGCGCAGTGATGATTTTTTTTATCATTTTCCTTACTATTTATGAATATGGTAAAGTTACATCTTTCGTTTCATACCGCAAAGCACCATGCTGATTTTTCAACGTTTCACGGCATCCGAAAACGTCCTGCCAGCCATCCCGTGCGCCAAAGCCGCTCCTTCACGCACGAAGTATTGCCCTCTTGGGTCATTTGTGCGCAGAATCGCGCCATACACGCACGAGGTGGTTAACAGAGGCGGTCTCGTGAGTAAAACGTGGCTTTTCACGCACGGTCACCTTAGACGGCGGCTTCAAGGTCTTCAAGCCCGGTCTTCCCATGCCGGAAGACATCCTCGCCGCCCGCTTCGCGGCCTACCGCCAGTTTGCATGTGGAGGCTGATTACAGCGAATGCAGAAAGCCGAAGGCGTGGCTCCAGTTCTGGAAACCGAGGTCGGCTTTGCTCATCAGGATGTTGAACATCCCGGAGTCGTAGAAACGCATCTCAAGGTCGTCATTCTCATCGAGTTGGAGAAGATTGACGGCATCCGGGAACTCATCACGGATCTCCTCGAAGTACGGGCGGCCGAGGAGCTTGAAGCCATCGGCGTCGTCATCACACTCGGCAAAGTCGATGGCCATCGCCGGTTCGGCGAGTTCCTGATCATCTTCGTCCACAAGAATGCATGAGTTGAAAGTTTCCATGTTGATCTGCTTGGCGTACTTGACCTTGACGGCCTTCTTCGGCCAGCGCCCGAGCGGAAAATGCTCAGGGGAGTCGTAGCCGATGAACTCATCGATGGCGGCGAAGAAATAGAGCATTCCTTCGTGCGGGAGGAACCCCTCCTTGTCGAAAGGCGCGATGCCCTCGCAGTCAATCTGGCAGATGAATGTGAGGGGATATTCAGATTCGCTTCCGTCCTCTTCCGTGATTTTCATCATCGGGTATTCAGCCTGAGGCGGCAGGTCAGGGTTGCCCCACCATTTGCTGCAGCAGAACAAGTTGGATTCCGTCTTCCTGGGTTTGAAACTGATTGCCATATTGTTGATTCTGTTTTATTTGTGATTTATTTACTTTTGGCTCGTAAAAAAGATTACTTGGTGCATGCCTTAACCATTTCAAGCGTTGAATATATCCGCCACAATCACCGTGATGTTGTCCACACCGCCGTTCCTTTTGGCGGTGTCAACCAAAGCCGCACAACTTTCTTCGGGACTTCCCTTGGCCAGCAGACGCTCGATCTCCTCATCCTCAAGCATGTCCGAAAGACCGTCCGAGCAGATCAGAATCCTGTCCGATTCCATCAATCGGCCACTTATGTCCTGAATGCCGGCCTCTGTGTCGCAGCCCGCTCCGATGCAGTTGTAGAGGGCTTTCCCGGCGGGAAGCGGAACCAAGTCCCTCTCGTGAAGTGTCTGATCCACGGTCAGTTGGCGAAGCATCCCGTCCCTCAAACGGTATGTCCGGCTGTCTCCCGCGTTCACAAGCAGAGTCTTTCCCAGCACCCAGACAATTCCGGTCAGGGTGCAGCCCATCGCCTTGCCCTGGTGCCGCTCGCGTGCCTTTATGTTGAGGCAGGCACTTATATCTTTGATCTTCAATGCTAAATCCGACACGGGATTGTGATGTGTCAAGGTCTTGTCCA
>DCCQ01000013.1:0-2007 GCA_002314195.1 Bacteroidales bacterium UBA1077
GCACTATTAACTTGAATTGGCGGAATATTCATTTCCAACCGGCAATATATTCCAAAGTTTTCCAACCGTTTTAGAGAAGAAATATTTGTGAATAACAGAAAAAACATTATCTTTGCAATCCATAACCAATGGTGCTTTGGCCGAGCGGTTAGGCACAGGTCTGCAAAACCTGCTACAGCGGTTCGATTCCGCTAGGCACCTCTTCAAAACCCCGCAGAATGCATTCTGCGGGGTTTCTTGTATCCAGACACGTGACCGGGTTATCTTAGAACCTGATTCTGAACAGGTCGCCCTGGGCATGGATGTAGAGGTCGCCCTTGTAATAGGCGCAGTCCTCGAGCTCGCCGAAGGTGGCCTCCCTCAAGTCGATGACATTCTGCATGGTGCGGGTGTTCAGATTCCAGACATAGAGGATTGACGGCTGTTTCTCCTTGCCGAAGCCGGTTGGCATGAACAGTTGACCGTTCTTGATGAAAAGCCCCTGGCCGATCGGATTGAAATGGGTCTGGTAGGTGTCCTCGATGAGATAATTCTCCAACAGATCGTCCTTTGTCAAGGTCACAAAGCCGTCCGTGGACTCATTCAGCTTCGGGATGCGGAATTTCACGATGCGGTGACGGTTCAGGGCGTTGGTGTTGTCAACGGTGTTGCCGTAGCCGTAAAGGAAATTGTTGTCCGGATCGATGACCCACTGAAGCGCATAGCCGAAAAGATGGTCGGTGTCCTTGAAATAAATAGTCTGCACCAGTTCTGAGGACTTCAGGTCGTTGGCGACACGCTCGACGTAAAGCACATCCTTGCGGCCGTTGATCGGATTCTTGTTGCACTGGCTGATGTACAGAAGAGGGAAACGGTCTTCCTTGTCATAGAAAGTCCTTCCGAAAGAGGCCACATTGGCATGATTCACCTTGTCATAACTGGCAAGTTTGAACGGCTTGCACTCCCTGGTGATCTTCTCTCTGTCAATCTTATAGACGGTTAGCCAGCCGGAGTTCTGGCAGCTGAATATGTAGTCGCCCCAGATGTCCATCCCCTGATAAGCCTCCTTGTCGGTGCCCTGAAGCTTGAGCAGATGGTCGCACTTGAACGTGTGTTCTGTAAGGTTCACGGGAACTCCGGTGTAAGTGTACTGCCCGGAAGCGGCCGGCTGCGCCATCAGCGAAGCCGGGATCAGCAATGATGCCAAAAGAATATAACCTTTCATATTTATTTGATTTAATGAATATACTTCTTCCGCCGGCATCAACCATGGAAATCGCGGAAAAGCGCCCCGAAATAAGGCAGCATGGTGAAAAGCATCAGCGCCTTGTCCTTGGCCAAGACCGCCCGGAGTTGCTTCAGGGCGGCATAGATGTGGTTCTCAACCGTGCTGAGCGAGATTCCTAGCCTCGCGCTGATGTCCTTGTTAGGAATATCCTCGATGTAGCTTAGCATGAAGACCTCGCGGCATTTCGGTGGCAAGCCGGAGATAGCCTCCTCCAGATTCTTTCTCAGATCCCCCTCAAACAGGTTGCGCATGACCGGATTCCTTTCCGGATCCGCGCCCTCCAGTCCCAACACGGCGATCCTCACATCGTTCCATTCCCTGTACTGCCGCTGAAGATTCTCTTTCCTAAGGTAATTCAAAGCCCTGTTGTACACAGCTTTCATCAGATAGCTCCTCACAGAGGTCCCTTTCATTATCCCTTCCCTGTTTCTCCAAAACGAGAACAGAACATCCTGGACAGCGTCATCCGCCCATTCATCCGGCAGAAAAACCCTTGCGTACGACATCAGAACCGGCAACTCTTCCTTGCAGAAATCATTGAACGCCTCTCTGTCGCCTTTTTGTATTCCTGATATTAAGTCTGCTCTTGTCATAACGGTCTCGGAACGCCACAAAAATAGTCAATAAAATCGACATGAGACCCCAATGGCGACAAAAATTCCGTTCTATTGCCAAAACGTTGAAATAATTTAAGAAGCTGTTTTGATTTATTTGAAATGTTCTTTGAGGTGAAAAAATCT
>DCCQ01000013.1:2095-24829 GCA_002314195.1 Bacteroidales bacterium UBA1077
TCACTCTCAAAACTTCAAACAAAAAAATCAAAACAACTTCTAAAATTCATTAGGTGATTTTGCCGCCAAGTGTGTATCTATAACGTTAAACATAATTAATATCGGACAAAATGGAAATTCCAGAAGAATATCTCGGACTGGCGCTACGTTACCTCCGGGGAGAGGCAAATGACTCTGACAAAGAGATTTTGATTCGTTGGTTGGAAGAAGAGCCAAGGCGGAAAGAGGGCTTCGCGGCCCTGTCCGCCCTCTGCAAGACCTCAGACATTCTGAAGTCCGAGGACGAGCGTACCTCACGGATGCTTTCCCGGCTCAACGCGCGGATCGACTCCGAAGAGGAGATGACTACACATAAACGGGAAGCGGGAATATTCAGAATCCTTTGGATGTCAGCCGCTTCCGCCGCGGCCATATTCATCATCGGAATCGGGGTGCATTGGTTCGGAGGAGCGGGTGCCAAAGACTATGAGTATACCGCATATTCAAACACTTCGGATGACGTGGCGGCCATAATGCTTGACGACAGCACGAAAGTCTGGCTCGGTACAAAGTCCTCGATTCTGTACAACACGGACGGGAGAGACCCAGAACGCATCGTGAAACTTACTGGAGAAGCCTATTTCGATGTGCACCGGGACACACTGCGTCCTTTCATCGTCAAAGCAGGAGCTCTCGATGTGAAAGTGCTGGGAACGGCGTTCTGTGTCAAGGCCGATGAGGCCTCCGGAAAGGTGGCCGTGCTTCTGGAGAGAGGCTCGGTGCGGCTGCAAAGTCCTGAAGGTGTCGGGCTTGTACGCCTCTCCCCTGACCAGAAGGCCGAGTTCGATGCCGGCACGGGAGACATTTCGGTCGAACCGATGGGAGCAGTGCCTTACATCGTGCAGCATTACAACAAGGTGGCTCTCCAGCAAGCGTCACTCCACGACATCATCTCGCACATCGAGCGGATGTACGGAGTGAGGATCACGGCACGCACTCCTGTGGACACCGTCAAAAAATACAACCTCAACTACAAACGCACCGACAATGTCAGCGAGCTTGTGGAGACCGTCCAGGCTCTCACAGGAGCCGACCTGACAATCAATAACAATGACTGATTAACTAAACCATAATAACTAATCAAAAAAATGAGACATTCAATCTTTTCAAGACTGGGAGTCCTTGCGACCGTTCTGGCCGTCTGTCTCGGTTTCTCGCTGGCAGCGTCCGCGCAGAGCACGACAAGGAAATCCTACAATCTCAGCCTGACTGTCAAATCAGCCACCGTGAAATCGTTCACCGATGAGTTCACGAGGAAAACAGGGGTTTTGTTCTCCTATGAATCGGATCTGGCGCAAAGGCAGATGGGCGACATCAGGATTGAGGCCAAGGATGCGTCCCTTACATCGATTCTGGACGATGTTTTCGGAAGGCAGGTTTCCGGATTCCATTACAAGATGATGAACAGCACCGTCGTGCTGACCTACGAGCAGCCACAGACCGGCAAGGCAGGAAAATCCCTGACCGTGACAGGAACTGTGACCGACGCGAACGGAGAGCCGCTGGCAGGAGCCGGGGTCCTCGTCAAAGGCACGACGATCGGCACGAACACCGACCTTGACGGAAAGTACTCCATCGAAGTCAACACCGACGATGTCCTGGAATATTCATTCATCGGTTTCATGAATCACGATGAGAAGGTCAACGGACGCGGGGTGATCGATGTGATGATCTCCGAGGACGCCAACGTGCTGGACGACGTCGTGGTCGTCGGCTACGGTACCCAATCCAGGAAAACCTTGACCACCGCCATCTCCAAGGTGGACGGCAACAGCATCTACGCCGCCCCTGTATCCTCCGTCGGCGACGCTCTCAAAGGGAAGGTGACCGGCCTCAGGGTGGCCACGAACAACACGGTCTCCGGCAACGCGCCACGCTTTCTCATCCGTGGAGGTTCATCCATCACCTTGAGCAACGACCCGATCGTCATCGTGGACGGCGTGACCAGGGACATGGACGACCTCAACCCTAACGACATCGAGTCCATCGAGGTCCTGAAGGACGCCGCCTCTGCCGGCATTTACGGAGCCCGCGCCTCAAACGGTGTCATCCTCGTGACCACCAAGAAAGGCAACTCCTGGGAGAAGCCTCGCATCACCTTCGACGCGCAGGTCGGCTGGTCATCCCCTTCCCGCAGATGGGATCTGATGAACGCCAAGGAATTCCTGTCGTTTGTCCGCCCTGCGATCGCACAAGGTCCTAACGGCCAGTTGGTTCTGGACGGAGCGAACGCCGCCGGAACCGGAAACAAGGACACCGACATCTACACGACCAGGTACATGGAGAAAGGTGAGGAACTGCAAGCCGGATGGCAGTGGATGTACGACCCGGTCGATCCGAATAAGGTGCTGACTTTCACCGACACGGACTGGCAGAGCAAATGGTTCACCAACGCTCTTTGGCACAAGGAATATATCGGAGTGAACGGCGGTTCGCAGAACATGAAGTACGCCGCCTCGGTAAGTTACCTTCAGGATGACGGCATGGTCGCGATGAGCGGCTACAAACTGTTCACCATGCATGGAAACACTTCATTCAAGATCACCAGAAATCTGGAGGCCTCGACGACCTTCGACTTCTCAAGGTCTTTGAAAAACCCACTTACCGGCAGTTATTTCGATGCTCTCGGACGAGGTCTCATGATGAGTCCTACAAACAAGGAATTCTACGAGGACGGAAGATGGGCGACCGGCGGAACCAACAGAAACCAGCAATCGGCATCGTTCTACGAGGCATTCCACGATAGGGAAATGGCCCAGAACCGTTTCGGTGGCAACTTCAAGCTTGTGTGGAGCATCCTCGACGGCCTCAAGGCCACCGCACAGTACGCCGTGTTCGATGACAATTACAGAGGCAGCTACTATACCTACGGCCAGATAGGCAACACACCGAACTACATCTCCACCGAGCGCGCCACCATAGAAACCAGGACAGAGACGCTGAAAGACTCGTTCACCGCCTACCTGAGTTATGACAAGACATTGGGCAGACACACTCTCAGCGCCACCGCCGGCTATGACTACATGTCGTGGAGGTACTGGTACCTGAACGCAAAAGCCACCGGATCAGTCTCCGACAAGGTGCCGATCCTTGATTCAGGTGTCAATTTCACGGCTTCCAATCAGGACACCAAACAGGCCTTGATCTCTTACTTCGGACGTGTCAACTACAACTTTGCAAACAGGTACATCCTCTCGGCCACGGTCAGAGCCGATGGCTCGTCCAAGTTCGCCGCCGGCAACAGATGGGGCTACTTCCCTGCCGGTTCGTTCGCATGGATCATCACTGAGGAGCCGTACTGGAATGTGGATAGGAATGTGATGAACACTTTCAAGTTCCGCGCTTCCTACGGTCTGACCGGAAACAACGGAATCGGCCTCTACGACACTTACGGAGCGTTCTCATCATCTATGTACGCCGGTAATTCCACCCTGCTTCCGTCCACCATGCAGAACAAGGGAATGAAGTGGGAGACAACCACGCAGCTGGATCTCGGTCTGGACTTAGGCTTCTTCAACGACCGTCTCCGCATTGTGATGGACTACTACAACAAGAGGACCGACGACATGCTCTTCAGCATCACTCTTCCGGACACCGGCTCGCTCGGCTCCGTGAAGGCGAATGTCGGCAGCGCCAGGTTCTACGGATTCGAGATCGAAGTAAACTCGGTCAATGTCCAGACAAGGGATTTCTCATGGACGACCGGCCTGACATATTCATTCAACAAGAACAAGGTTCTGTCGCTGCCGGACGAGTACAAGTACACCGACCTTGACGGCAAGGACGCTTGGAGAATCGGTGGCTACACCATGTCGGAAAGCGGTGAGCGTTTCGGCGGCACCGCTGTCGGAGAGCCTCTTGGACGCATCTGGGGCTACAAGATCTCGCATATTCTCCAAACCGACGCCGAAGCCGCAGCCGCGCTGTACGACAACCAGTCGCACGGCTACCGCAGATCGGACGGACTGTCAATCACAGGACGCAAGGACGCCGGAGACTACGAATGGTGCAACCGCCCAGGCTCAAAGAAGACAGCGGATGGCAGGGAGCAGATCGACCAGGAGGACATGTACTGTCTCGGCAACGTGATGCCTCATACCATCGGAGGTATCATGAACACCTTCAAGTACAAGAACCTGTCGTTCTCGTTCTACCTTGACTACGCATTGGGGCATTCCATCTACAACTACATGAAGTCTCGTTTCTTCCAGAACACCCTCGGCAACTCCAATGCTAATCTTGACAAGATGGTCTATGACTGCTGGCGTTACCCAGGAGACAACAACGCCAAGTACGCGAGGTTCTTCCCGAACGACCCGGACTATGGCAACAGAAACTTCTCCAGAGCCTCCGACTTCAACGTCGAGAAAGCCGATTATCTGTGCCTTAGAGACGTGTCCATCTACTACGACTTCCCTGAGAAATGGGTGAAGAGCCTCTGGATAAAGAAACTCACCGTCGGAGTGACCGGCAACACCCTCCACTACTGGACCGGTGTGTCCGGCTCCATCAGCCCTGAGACCGGTATGGGAACCGGCTCCGGAGATTCCATGTACTCATCCGTTACCACCGGAGGCGCGGCCAATTCAAGCATAGCTCCGGCTGCGAGAAAAATTTTGTTCAATGTCAAGATAACATTCTAGTCATGAAAGATATATTGAAATATTTTCTGGTGCTCGCGTCCGCCCTGTCACTGCCGTCCTGCAATGAAGATTTGGACATCATGCAAGACAACAAACTGTCAGCCAGCAACATGTGGACAACTTCCACCGATGTCATCCAATCCACTTATGGAATATACGAAAGGATGCGTTCGAATTTTATCCAAGGCTATGTGAATGTGTTCTACTGGGGTGAGGCACGTGTCGGTGACTACATGTGGGGACCAAGCCTTGAATCAAGGGTTCAGGACAACAACATGATCACCGTACGCACAAGCACGATGAACTCTTCCACTGAATCAACACAATGGTCAAAACTTTACACCACGATAGACCAAGCCAACGCCGTGCTGAAATACGCCGACAAGGTCGGTATGACCGAGTCCGACAAGGGATTCGCGATCGGTCAGGCGGCATTTGCAAGGGCATATTGCTATTTCTGGGCGGCAAGACTATGGGGCGATGTTCCTCTCAATCTTGTCCCTATCGAGTCCGTGAACCAGCCGGAGACCTATCCTTTGCGTGCTCCCAAGGCTGATGTCTATGCCCAGATCGGCAATGACATTGAGACAGCGGTGGCAAATTCGGCATATCTCGGCAACGACAAATACTTCGCGACAGCGGACGCGGTGAATATGCTGAAGGCGGAGTACGGCCTGTGGATGTACACGACCCAGAACGGCGGCGACTCGTTCCTCAACCTCGCGTCCGACGCTCTCTCGGCCATCGGAATCTCGTCTGGAAAGCTTCTTCCGAAATATTCGGATGTGTTCAGCCGCGACAACAAACGCAACACGGAGGTTGTGTTCGCGCTGATGAACAACCAGCAGGAGAAACTCACAGGCGGCTATTACAGCTATTTCTACCATCCGAGCAACCTGATCGCTTCGCAGTACAGGAACAATCCCGTGCCGGTAAGTTCCACCCAGTGGTGGAGCTACTCCCGTGAGTTCATCGATGTCCTGAACAAGAGCAAGGCTGAGCACAACGACTCCAGAGTGGAGTGCAACCTCGGCGAGGGAGAATACGGAGCCTCCGGGCAGACCCTGACATGGCCGAACAAGTTCCTCGGGGACATGTCCAAACAACCGGTTGTCGAGGACTGCGACCTCCTTTATTACCGCTACGCCTACGCCGTGATGATGGACGCGGAACTGAAATATTACAAGAAAGACTACACCGGAGCGCTCTCCTCGTTGAACATTATCGCGAAAAGAGCCTACGGGGTCGAAGACTTCTACAAAATCGCTACGAGAGACGCGATACTGGAGGCCCTTGTCAATGAATATTTCCTTGAATTCCCTGCCGAAGGAGTGATCTGGTGGCCGCTGATCCGCCTGGACAAGATCTGGGACTACAATCCTGACCTCCTCGCCAAGAAGCAGAAGAACCCGAACATTCTCCTCTGGCCTATCTCAAAGTCCGCAAGGAACAAAAACTACAAGCTTACCCAAACGGAAGGATGGGACTAATGATCTTACTTAAATGAATATTACAATGAAATTCAAGAATATATTCCTGACTGCCACCGCGCTGACCATTTTGTTGTCAGCATGCGAGGAGAAGATTGACCCTTCGGAGGTCGATTCCACAACAAGAATCTCCCTGTCCAAGGATATTCCCGTGTTCACCGCTGATGGCAAGACCGAGAGCGGCGAGGATTCCTATCGCGCCATTGTCACAATCGTGCAGGGAGACAAGACCAACGGAATCTCATGGGACTATTCCGTTGAGGATCCGAAGAAATGCGCCGAAGTCAATGTCACAGATGTCTCCGAAGAGTTCAAAGGTACCTTCGAGGGTGATTCCAGAACCGTCACGGAGAAAGGATTGGAAGTTAAGGTGAAAGCCAATCCGGAATATAAAAGGACATTCACTCTGACCGTAAAGGCCGCTGACGGAACCGAGCGTTCCTACGAATTCATCCAGAAAGGAGAGAAGGCCGATGCCGAAGTGTCCACTAACACCAAGGACGTTGAGTTCTTTGCTGACGGAGGCTATCAGGTCATCGAATACACGACCAATATGGGAGACGCTTATTCATTCTCCGTGGATTACGAGGGTGAGAGTAAGGATTGGCTGACATGCGAGGCATCCGAGGCCGGTTCCGTCAAACTGACTGCCTCCAAATGGACCGACCATGTCAATGTCCGCACAGCCGTGCTTCACATCACGGTCGGTACAACCGAAACCAGTCTGGCAACGGTTGATGTGCCTGTGACACAGCTCGCAGCAGACATATATTACTTTATGTATGGTGCTTCCGCCTCTGGTCTTACCCTCGACAAGGCTTTACAGATGACCAAGGAGAGCGAGGGTGTTTACAGCGTCAAGGCCTATTTCATGAACGCGGCGGCTGGCGGCAACACGGTGATGTTCAACCAGGATTCCCGTGTGCTGTCATACCCTTGCTACGCGCTTGCGAATGATGGCTCTGTCGCCACAATCGAGTCCGCGTCCTCAACCTTGCCGGAAGGCCCGGAAATCGATGTTGACGGTCTGCGCTCCCTCACCGTGAACTTCAATGAGAAGACATGGGCTTGGGACAGGATCACGACACACAACTGCATGCCTGACTCCGAAGTGTCCAAGTACAAGACCAAGGCGTTCATCGCCAGAGACGGCTCGATGAAAGTCTGGATGGTCGAGAACATGCGCTGGAACGGAGGTGACATCAAGCCGAAACTCGGCTCGCCGATGATCCCGGCCGCGACCGGAGTCGGAGCCGCAGGAACAGGAGGTTATAAGGCAGAGGCGTTCCCTTCGTCATGGGATGACTCAAAATTGAATATGGCCTACGAATGCACTGAAATCGGAGGACAACTCGAAGGAAGTGATGAATATGGCCGAATCTATGCGTTCTCAGAGATAGTGACAGGCATCCCGACCAACGGAATCGGATTCGCCCGCAAGGAAGTGGTTCCGCAGGGATGGACTCAGGGTTGCCAGATCACCGACGCCATAGGAGACACCTACACAATCGAGTACATCAACAACACTGTAGCCACTACTTTCTCTGGCGACAATGCCACTGATGAGCAAACCTATCCTACCCTCAAGATGCAGATTCAAGGAATATGTCCGTACGGCTGGCATATCTCCAACGCTTCGGATTGGCTGGACATCGCTTACGCCGCAAGCAAGGCCTCAACGGGTCACAGTTACCCGATACAGGAAGACCGTGTCACTTACAAGCAATTCACGACGGTTGCCGGCAAGGGCACAGCCACCTCTGACTCACCACGAGGTATCGGCAATCTCGGCGCATGGATCAAGAACAACAAATGGTGGACAGGAGCCGTGTCCGACGGAGCGGATGACTTCGGCTTCGAATACTACCCTCTTGGCTGGCGCTACATGACCCAAGGTTACCAATGTTATGGTGTCAGGGCACAGGTGTGGGTTCCGCTGTTCTTCAATGACAAAGCACTTTACAGGATAAACGTGCTGCTCACCAACGACAAAGCGACCTACGCCGAGATGACCAACATCGACAACGGACAGGCGGTCATGCCGTTCCGTTGCGTGAAGAACTACAAAAAATAATGTTCGTCATGATACACAAATCCACATTGGCGCTCCTCGCCGTAGGAATTATTTGTTTTGCCTCCTGTGGAAAATCATCCCCCGATCCGGGGCCTGTCTGGCCTGATGATGGGCCAGACACCCCTGGTGAGGTGGCTGACAAACCAGAGGATGGCGGTAACATCGTTGTGGCTCACAGAGGTGGTGCATCCGAGGCGGGAATGTCTTTCCCGGATAATTCGATCGCCTCGCTGCAATATGCGATGAGCCTCAAATGCTACGCCTCAGAGTGTGACATCTATTGGACAAAAGATGACAAAGTTGTCGTCGCCCACGCTGACGCCGACAACAAGATCAACGGTCTCCATCCATGGGAAACCACACTGGAACAGTTGAGGGCCGCAGGCAAACTGGCAAACGGAGAGACGCTCCCAGACTTGGAGATGTTCCTCGACGAGGTCATGAAAAAAGGCAGCTGCACAAGGCTTTGGCTCGACATCAAGAACATAAGCGGCCTGATGGCATATTCAATCAACGCCTGCCGCAAGGCTTGCGAGATCATCAAGGAGAAGAAGGCACAGAACTTCGTGGAGTTCATCTGCACGTCCAACGCTACTGTGATGGCTTCGTCATATTCATACGCCACCGCTGCAGGTGTCAACATCGCATGGATGGCGGACAAACCGGCGGCGGAATACCTCCAGAAGAGTTACAAATGGGCGAACCTGTCCACCACATTCATCAAGCAAGGTGGCGGAGAACGCACGATAGAGGAATTCACCAAAGCAGGTATAGCGTTCAGTGTGTTCAATGCAGATGATGACGCGACGATGAACTACTACATCTCCAACGCCTCGTCAATGAAAGCCATATGCACGAACTACCCGAAGAGACTGCTGTCCAAGATGAATGAATAAATTGGGTGTCAAGCAGATAAAATGGAAGTTAAAATGAAATTACTGAAGACAATTGTCTCGCTTTGCATGCTTTGGATGGCCATGGCCGGCCACGCTAAAGCTGACGGCCCGCTGAATGAACCCATCAGTTTCTCAAGGGTGATCATCGATGATTCATTCTGGCGCCCCAGAATCAAACGGCTCTCCGAGGTGACCATCCCGTTTTGTCTTGACCAGTGTACCGAAAAGACGCACCGGGTCGAGAACTTCGCCATCGCAGCGGGGGTAAGGGAAGGTCGCTTCGAGGGCATTTTCTATGACGATTCCGATTTGTACAAGATGATAGAAGGCGCGTCCTACTCGCTTCAGAACAATCCGGACAAATCATTGGAGTCTCGATTGGACAGCATCATCACCCTGATCGCCGGAGCGCAGGGAAAGGATGGTTACATCAACACTTACTACACATTGATGAAGCCCGGCAAGCGTTGGACGGACATGGACAAACATGAGATGTACTGTGGCGGTCATCTTATCGAGGCGGGCATCGCCTACTATAAAGCCACAGGCAAGCGCATGCTGCTGGACGTGGCTGAAAGATTCGCCGACCATCTTGTCTCTGAATTCGGGCCGAACAAGAGAGACTGGGTTCCTGGGCATCCTGAAATCGAGCTTGCCTTGATCCGCCTTTACCATGAGACTTCCAAGAAAGAATATCTGGATCTGGCTCATTTCCTGTTGGAAGAAAGAGGCCGTGGCAAGGCCGACTGGAAAGCGAATGGCTATTTTCTCGACAACGTACCCGTCAGGAAACTCGACAAGATCGAAGGCCATGCTGTGCGTGCGATGTACCTGCTTACCGGAATGGCTGATTATTCGACAGTTTCCGGAGACACTTCGTACATCGCCGCTCTGGACAGGCTTTGGAGCAATGTGGCTAAGACCAGAATGTATCTGACCGGTGGAATCGGCTCTTCGCGCCACAATGAAGGCTTCACCGAGGACTATGATCTTCCGAACAAGGAAGCCTATTGCGAGACTTGCGCCTCCGTTGGAATGGTAATGTGGAACCAGCGCATGAATATGCTCAAAGGTGAATCCCGGTATGTCGACGTTCTGGAACGCGCGATGTACAATGGCGCTCTTGCGGGAATATCCTTGTCCAGCGACAGGTTCTTCTATGTCAATCCATTGGCCTCGGAAGGAGATCATCACAGAAAACCTTGGTACGGCACAGCCTGCTGCCCGAGTCAGATTTCAAGATTTCTTCCGTCGGTCGGTGGCTACATCTACGCCCGGTCGGATGACGCGCTGTGGGTCAATCTTTATGTGTCAGGCAGGGTGGAGACGGAAATCTCAGGCGTGAAGACAACATTCAGTCAGAAGACGGAATATCCTTGGGATGGAACGGTCTCGATGACAGTCTCTCCGGAGAAAAAGGCCGCTTTCGCTGTCAGGCTTCGTATCCCGGACTGGTGCGAGGAATGGAATGTCTCAGTCAATGGAAAGACGGTCCGGTACAATCTGGACGGAGGCTATGCGGTGCTTGAGAGAAAATGGAAGAAAGGCGACCGGATTGTTCTTGAAATGAATATGCCTGTGAAAGTTGTCGCCTCCGACCCTAAAGTGAAGGCCAACATTGGAAAGTGCGCCATACAGAGAGGACCGATCGTCTATTGCATGGAGCAGGCGGACAACACCGGTTTTGATACCATAAGGCTCACGTCGGATGATGTTTTCCAGTGTGTGTTTGAACCTGAGACACTTGGTGGAGTATGCACGGTCACAGCCTCCTCAAACGGACGTTCCGTCAGGTTCGTCCCGTATTACGCATGGGACAACAGAGCTCCCGGTAAGATGAAGGTCTGGGTGGAATATGAGCAGATTAAACACCTTGGCAAATAAGTTCAGCACGTAACCAAAAAAAGAGGAGCGGCCTTTCGGTCGTTCCTCTTTCTTTATCATCATCCGCCCCGTTTGATGAGCGGACATATTCATTATTACTGCTCGTCAGGGCCTTGGTCGTCCGGACCGTTCTGAGGGCCTTGCGGGCCGGCCTGAGGGCCATAAGGGTTCTGAGGTCCCTGCTGGGCACCGGCCTGAGCGGCGCGGTTCATGTCCTCGGAAGCAGCATTCCAAGCCTTGGTGAGTTCCTCGGTGTAACGGTCGATGTCAGAAATATTCTGATTCTTGACAGCCTCCTTGAGGGAACCGAGGGCGGATTCGATGGCTGACTTCTTGTCAGAAGGAATCTTGTCGCCGTAGTCCTTCAGGTTCTTGTCGGACTGGAAGCAGAGAGCATCGGCGTTGTTGATCTTGTCAACCTTCTCCTTGGCCTCCTTGTCGGCAGCCTCGTTGGCCTTAGCCTCGTCACGCATCCTCTGGATCTCATCCTCAGACAGACCTGATGAAGCCTCGATCCTGATGTTCTGCTCCTTGCCGGTAGCCTTGTCTTTCGCGGACACGTTCAGGATACCGTTGGCATCGATGTCGAAGGTAACCTCAATCTGAGGTATTCCTCTCGGAGCCGGAGCGATTCCGTCAAGATGGAACACACCGATCTCCTTGTTGTCCTTCGCCATAGGACGCTCACCCTGAAGCACGTGAATCTCAACTGAAGGCTGGTTGTCAGCCGCGGTGGAGAACACCTGTGACTTGTGGGTAGGGATGGTCGTGTTGGACTCGATGAGCTTTGTCATCACACCGCCAAGGGTCTCAATACCAAGTGACAGCGGAGTGACATCAAGCAGAAGCACATCCTTCACGTCACCTGCGAGCACACCACCCTGGATTGACGCACCAATGGCTACAACCTCATCAGGGTTAACGCTCTTGTTAGGCTCCTTGCCGAAGAACTCCTTGACAAGTTCCTGTACCTTAGGGATACGTGTGGAACCTCCGACGAGAAGTACCTCGTCAATGTCAGAAGCTTTGAGGCCGGCATCCTTGAGTGCCTGACGGCAAGGCTCGATTGATCTCTGGAACAAGTTGTCGCAAAGCTGCTCGAACTTAGCCCTGGTAAGGGTCTTTACAAGGTGCTTTGGAATTCCGTCAACCGGCATGATGTAAGGCAGGTTGATCTCGGTCGATGTCTGGTTGGACAGTTCGATCTTAGCCTTCTCCGCGGCTTCCTTCAATCTCTGAAGAGCCATAGGGTCTTTCTTCAGGTCGATTCCGCCGTTCTCGTTGGCAAATTCCTGGGCAAGCCAGTTGATAATCTCCTGATCGAAGTCATCACCACCAAGGTGGGTGTCACCGTTGGTTGACTTAACCTCGAACACACCGCCACCGAGTTCAAGAATTGAAATATCGAATGTACCACCACCAAGGTCATACACGGCGACCTTCATGTCCTTGTTCTTCTTGTCAAGCCCGTAGGCAAGCGCGGCTGCCGTCGGCTCGTTGATGATTCTCTTGACATCGAGTCCGGCAATCTTGCCGGCCTCCTTTGTGGCCTGACGCTGTGAGTCAGAGAAGTAGGCAGGAACTGTGATGACAGCCTCTGTGACTTCCTGACGGAGGTAGTCCTCGGCAGTCTTCTTCATCTTCTGAAGAATCATCGCTGAAATCTCCTGAGGAGAATAGAGTTTGCCGTTGATGTCAACACGCGGGGTGTTGTTCTCACCTCTGACTACCTTGTAAGGCACTCTGGCGATTTCTTTCTGAACCTGATCATAAGTCTCACCCATGAATCTCTTGATGGAGAAGACTGTGTTCTGTGGGTTCGTGATGGCCTGACGCTTTGCAGGGTTACCGATCTTTCTTTCACCGCCATCGGTAAAGGCGACTACAGAAGGGGTGGTTCTTTCACCCTCGTTGTTGATTATAACGGTAGGCTGGTTGCCTTCCATGACCGCAACGCACGAATTCGTGGTTCCAAGGTCGATACCAATAATTTTTCCCATATTCTTTTATCTCCTATTTTCTTGTTTTGTTTTTATTCGCCCGGTTTCGTTTCCGAAGCCGGACGCAAGGAGTATTATCGAATGTTATGCCATTTCCCCGAATATGACAATTTGGCAGGAGCCGTTCCTCTTGACAGGCCATCACGCCTGACACATCCTGCCATACGGTCCTCGCACTTAAAAGCCACAATACTGAATTCAAGACGATTACAGCATGCCCGTAAGCCGAACGAAATCGCGAAGACTTCCTCGTCAGGCTGGAGAAGTGCCCTTCGCAAAACGCAAAAGACATCAAAATATCTTCCTCGTAAGACAACTCCGAAAATAATACGGTTAATTTGATATTGTTTCAACAATGTCAGAAAATCGTTTGCGCTTGTGGTTTTGCTAATTGATGTGATTAATTAATAGGTGTATTAATATGTTGTTCTCATTCTATTCAGGTTTGCCATAATCTTTAAAACCGTGTAAATATAGAAATATATAATAAAATCTCAAAACGATTTAGAGATATGACTTCCTGCAAATTAAGGCGCGGAGGTACCGATAAATTCGCAGATTTCACGAGTGTAATATGTTGATTTACAAAGATTAATATAATAATTTTTGCCAATCACATCAATTAACATTATGTATTATTCTAAAACAAATCTGACACGGCTCTTGTCAAGAGTGACGCTTATGTTGCTGTTTCTGATTTCCGTGCCTGCCATGGCGCAGAATCTGACAGTGCGAGGCAAAATCATTGACGAAAACGGTGAGCCTCTTCCTGGCGCGGGAATCGTCATCGAAGGCACCACTACTGGAACGACAACAGACAGCGATGGTAATTTCACCATCACGGTAAAGCCAAATGCTGTTCTTGTTGCATCTTTCATCGGCTTCGAACCTACTAGTCTGAAGATTGGAACTTCCGCTCCAGCTAACCTTAAGATTACCTTGAAAGAGGACAGGAACCTTCTGAATGAGGTTGTCGTGACCGCCCTCGGACTGCCTAAGCAGGCAAAGTCAGTCGGCTACGCGACCACAAGGGTGTCCACGGACGAGATCGAGAGGACCAACTCCATCAACCCGGTCAACGCCCTTCAAGGGAAGGTGGCAGGTCTTCAGATCAACACGGGAGGTGCTTCCGGTATCACATCGTCCTCAGCCATCACAATCCGAGGCGCGAAGTCAGTGGACAAGAACAACTCCCCTATCTTCGTCATCGATGGTATGATCATTCAGGAAGCCATCACGGGCAATCTAGCCGGAACCGACTGGGGTTCTCAGCTTAAGAACCTCAACCCTGCCGACTACGAAAGCGTCACCGTTCTTAAGGGAGCCGCAGCGACCGCACTCTATGGCTCGCGTGGTGCCAACGGTGCTATCGTGATTGTTTCCAAAGGCGGAAAATATGGCAAGCAGGGTCTTGGCGTAGAGGTCAACCAAACAGTTGAAATCACAGATGTCTATAAATCCCCTGTCGATCTGCAGAATGTCTATGGAGCCGGCTACACTTACAATGGCTACCAGGGTGACTATCAGCCAGACGGGTCACTGGACAAGGTGGCATCACAGAGCTGGGGCCCAAAGATGGATGGAAGAATGATCAACCAGTACATGCCTAACGGAGAGAACACACCATTCTCACCTCACCCGAACAACTGGAAGGAGTTCTACCAGACAGGAATCAACAACGTCACCAACGTGGCCATCAGCGGAGGTGGCGAGAAATCATCCTTCCGCCTGTCATACGGCTTCAACAAGACAAAGGGAGTGTTCCTTAACAATGATTTCCAGAGGCATAACATCTCCTTCAGGGGAAACACTGAACTGAACAGGATCTTCTCCATTGAGCTTGGTGTTAAATACGCATTCTCAACTGCGAAGAACGGTGCCAGCCAAGGTGGTTGGGACTGGGGTAACAACGTTGGTATGATCACCGCATACTATCTTCCTCGAAACCTTGACATCGCGGCTTATTACGATCAATACCGCGATCCTAAGACCAAGGCTGTGGAAAGTACATCAATCTATAGTGCTCTGAGAGGGTATTTCCACACTCGCGACACACAATTGCAAAAAAGGAACGAGAGTTCCATTCTTACAGACCTTACTCTCCACGCCAACATTGCTCCTTGGCTCAGGGCCAGTCTGAAAGGCAACTACAACTACTACGGAATCAGCACCGAGAGCCATTGGGTGGGAACAGGTGAGAACTATGGTCCTACAGGTTCCGGAGGCTATGGCAGAGGTGGCAACATCTCAGGCAACTACAATTTCATGGGAATGCTCCAGATGCCTGAACAGTCGTATAAGATAGCAGGTGAGGACTTCACCATTGCTGCGATAGCAGCTGCCGAACTCTACGGCAACACAGAAAGCCACAGCTGGAGCAAACAGACAAATGGTGGTCTCGTGGTACCGGGAGTGTTCTCCTTCTCCAATTCTGTCAACAAAATAGAGCCTCAGTTCACCTACACACCTCGCAACCAGCAGACTTTCGGTCTTTCCGGAATCCTCAACCTCGGATGGCGTGATCAGGTGTTCCTTGAGCTCACAGCCAGAAACGACTGGCTTTCAACTCTGACATATCCTTCCTACATGAGAGGAAACAACAACTACTCTGTCTTCTATCCATCCGCAAACTTATCTTGGGTCTTCACGGATTCATTCCGAAATGACATTCCAGAATGGTTCTCCTTTGGAAAACTACGCGCTTCCATCGCACGAGTCGGAATGGGAACATCAGCTTATGCCACAAGCCGTGGCTACGGAGTGTTCAGCCAAGGATCAATCTACCTTCCAGACAAAAGCGGTTCTGTTCTTGCGGCCAACCCTAACCTCGGAACAGTTTACAACGAAGATCTGAAGCCAGAGATCCAGCAATCAATCGAGCTTGGCTTCGACACCCGTTTCTTTGACGAAAGGTTAAACATCGACTTTGCTTGGTACAAGAGTAACACTTTCAACCAGATCATGTCTGTCGGTTCTGTGGCCGAGTCCGGAGCCAGCACGAAGCTCATCAATGCAGGTAACATCCAGAACATGGGAATAGAGCTTCAGATGGACGTGACCCCAATCCGCACAAGCGACTGGCGCTGGACCGTTGGTGGCAACCTGACCGTCAACAGAGGAAAGGTTGTGAAACTTGACAACGATGTCAAGGAATGGCAGTTGATGGGTGGCTACGACTCCGCACCTGAAATCTGGGCCTACGAAAACGGAGCTTTCGGAGTTCTCACATCCTACCAGAACAGTCCCTACATGTCCCCGGTTCTCACTTGGCAGGGAGAGGACGGTGATCCGCGCAACGGCAAGATGATCATCGAATATTACAAAGAGTACGGCACACCTAATTCGGTGTCAGCATACTATCCTCTTACCTTGTACGACCGCAACGAGGAAGGAGACCGAGACAGGCATATTCTTGGAAAGGTTGAGCCAGACTTCACCTTGAGTCTCAACACCTCCCTGTCCTACAAAAACCTCGACCTCTATGTACAGGCTGACGGACGTTTTGGCGGAAACTACTTCTCGAACATGTGGAAATACGCTGTTCCTAACGGTTCCTTAAAATCAACCCTCGAAGGCAGAGACAAGGAGCATGGTGGTATCGCCAGAATCAACTACAAGGGAGAGACCGTCTATGACGGACTTATGCTTGACGCAGTGTTTGCAGAAGGAACGCAGGCTCCTACACAGAACCCAGACGGGTCTGTAGGAGCAATGATTGATGTCGGAGGAATGACCTATAAGGAAGCAGTCGAGCAGCACAATGTTCGTCCTGTGATGACAGGTATGTGGTATGCCATGAACTACGGGTGGGGAATGTGCGCAATGCCGGGATCAATCCAGGACAACACATGGTTTGCCCTGCGCGAGATTACCCTTGGCTACCGTCTCCCTGAAAAGGTCTGCAAGAAATTCGGTGCGAACTACCTTCGTCTCGGATTCACGGCACGCAACATCTGTTACCTCATCAACAAACTGACGGACGGATTGAACCCTGCCTCTATCTCAAGCAACAACCCGCTTCAGCCAATGGACATTGGGGGTGTTCCGTTCTACCGCACATTCGCGTTGAACCTGACAGTTAGATTCTAAAACGAGTAATAGCAATGAAAACATTAAAATATCTTATCGCAGGAGTATGCGCATCTATGGCTCTGACAGGATGCCTGGATAAATTCCAAGACCTGAACACAGATCCGGAGCAACTGAGTTCCACAGATCCGAAGTACGTGTTCACCGGAGCCACCCAGAACTTCGACAACTGCAGCCGAGGCCATCTGACAGGCAAATACAGCGGAACTATGATCTACATGCAGTACCTTGTCTCCGCGAGCGGTCCTTCCAGCGGATCATACATCTCCTCTGCCAAGCCCAACAATCATCCAGAGCCGTACAGTCCATCGTATAGCTACTACTATTCAACCAACGGAGATGGGTTCGGAGGATTCGGACTCCGCCTGGACTATCTGATCAACTCCGTGATTCCGAATAACAATGAAGCCGAAAGGTACAGCAACATCAAAGCCATCTCCCAGATACTCTTTAGTTATCAGCAATGGCGGGTTCTGGACACCTATGGAGCAGCACCTATCACTGAGGCGTTCCGCGCCCAGGATGGAGTTAAGACCCCACGTTATGACCTTTACCAGAACAGCATAGACGGCACACCTATGTATAAAAAGATCGATTCTGATGTCAAGGCTGCAGTTGAGACTCTGAAGAGATCCGTGGATAATCAGTTTGAGCTTGGAACCAATGACTTCTTCTATTCAGGAGATGTACAGAAATGGATAAAATTCGGTAACACTCTAAGGGTCAAGATGGCACAGCGTCTAGAGAAAGCTGACGAAGCGTTCTACTCAAGTGTCGTCAATGAGGTGCTTGCATCCGCTTCCAACATAATGGAGAACAATGGTGAATCCTGCATCTACCATCACCCTAACGACTACAACAACAACACAGATGACATTCAGAACATAACCAGCAGGTACGTGGCATCCGCAGCGTTCGTCAACTTCTTGAAAGCTTACTGTGATCCACGCCTTCCTATTCTTGTAAGGCGCAACGGATTCGGTGAAGGCAACAACAACACGGAGAACGACACATGGTTCGAGACCTTTAAGAAAGAATATCCTGACTATGAGACTCGTTACCCTCAGTTTATTGGTAGATATGTTGGAATTTCAGCAAATCCTGACAGTTCCAGCACGACATATAACAAGAATGCCTATCTGACGCTCCCTTACCACAAGGAAGACGGCACTGAAGCCAACTTGGACATCAGAATGCATTCTCAGGTAGAAAGCCGTTTCTTTGTGAAGAATGGAGGAATCATCGGTAACAGCAATATGCCGTCCAGAGCCATAGAAGGCTCAGACTACTACATTAATCAGGATAGGATTGGCACATTCACTCCAATAATCACCTATCCTGAGACATGCCTGATGCTAGCCGAGATCGCGTTGAAGAAAGGAGGTGCTGTAGCGGGAAAGACAGCACAGGAGTGGTTCAAAGATGGTGTCAAAGCCTCGATGGAACAATACAAGGAGTGGGCTACGAATATGTTCGTGGCCGCCCAGACAGTCGAGACAGCTCCTAATTACGCCCCGATAACGGACGAGAAGATCAATGAGTATCTCGCCCGTCCTGAGTTCACTACCGTGACACTTGAGAAAATCATCTCGCAGCAGTGGATCAATCTCTACATGCAGCCAGACGAAATGTGGGCTACTTGGAAGCGTACCGGACTGCCAGCGTTCAAAGACAAACCTGAACCAGAGGCTGGTGTGGCATTCCTTGAGACAATAAAGGATGCCGGCAACATATTGACCATTCCAAGAAGGAACTCATTGGGAACTCCAAACTCAATGAACCTCACCAATTACAATGCTGCCTTAGAGGCATTGAAAAGCGATTCGAAGTACGGTTCCGACACAGATAAGACCGAAGGCCGTATCTGGTGGGATGTAGAGTAATCTTGATTATTAATCCTAGAGAGAGGGTGGCTAATGGCTTTAGTCACCCTCTTTCATTTTACCTTCTAATGGATTGTGATACGGCTTGTCACTTCGACATATTCATCAACCGCGCAAGAGTGAAATGCCAGAGAATCACCCCGACTGAGACAGAGACATTGAGCGAATGCTTGGTGCCGAACTGCGGGATCTCCAAGGATATGTCAGAAGCGTCCACCACAGCCTGATCCACACCGTCGACCTCGTTGCCGAAGATCAAGGCGTACTTCTTACCTTTATCAAATTCCGGCGAGAACTTCTCCAGACTGACAGAATTGACCGTCTGCTCCACGCTGACGATAGTGTAACCTTCCGAACGCAAGCGTTCCACAACCGACATCGTGCTGTCCGAATGCTCCCAAGGCACACTGTCCTCCGCCCCAAGGGCTGATTTGTGAATCTCCGCTGACGGAGGCACCGCGCATATTCCGCAAAGCCAAAGTTTGTCTATCTTGAAAGAGTCGCAGGTACGGAAAGCGGAGCCCACATTGTGTGCGCTGCGGATGTTGTCAAGAACCACGACCACCCCAATCTGAGGAAGTTCCTTATATTCCTCAGACGACACTCTTAGCATCTCAATACTCAATAGCTTTCTATCTTTCACCATATTATGCAAATATGGTTGCAAATATAGCAAAAATCGTTTTTTAATCTTATCTTTGTGAACCCTCGGCCCATACAGGACGAGTAACACTAACTAAAGAATTTTATGAAACAGGATCTTCAGATTTTTGATCTGATCAGAAATGAAAAGGAAAGGCAGTCTTCCGGACTCGAATTGATTGCATCAGAAAACTACGTAAGCGATTACGTGCTGGAGGCGATGGGTTCCATCTGCACCAACAAGTACGCTGAAGGCTACCCTGGCAAGAGGTACTATGGTGGCTGTCAGATCGTTGACCAGATCGAGCAGCTTGCGATCGACCGCCTCTGCAAGATCTATGACGCTGAATATGCCAACGTTCAGCCACACTCAGGCGCACAGGCCAACATGGCCGTCATCATGGCGTGCCTCAAACCTGGCGACACGTTCATGGGACTCGACCTCTCGCAGGGAGGACACCTGACCCACGGCTCTCCTGTCAATGCATCTGGAATACTCTATCACGCTGTGCCATACGGGCTTGACGAAGCCACCGGCATGATCGACTACGACAAGATGGAGAGCATCGCCAGAGAATGCAAGCCGAAGCTCATCATCGGTGGAGCGTCTGCATATTCCCGTGAATGGGACTATGAAAGGATGCGCGCCATCGCCGACGAGGTCGGAGCCCTCCTTTGGATTGACATGGCTCACACCGCCGGACTCATCGCCGCTGGACTTCTCAAGAATCCAGTGAAGTACGCCCACATCGTGACCTCGACAACCCACAAGACTCTGCGCGGACCTCGCGGCGGCATCATCTTGATGGGCAAGGATTTCGACAACCCTTGGGGACTCAAGACCCCTAAGGGCGAGATCAAGAAGATGAGCGCGATTCTCAATTCAAGCGTGTTCCCTGGAGTGCAGGGCGGACCTCTTGAGCACGTCATCGCCGCCAAGGCTGTAGCTTTCTACGAGGCGATGCAGCCTGAATATGTTGACTATCAGAAGCAGGTGATGGCCAACGCCAAGAAGATGGCCGAGGAGTTCGTCGCCAGAGGCTATAAAGTCGTTTCCGGAGGCACGGACAATCACCTCATGCTGATCGACCTCAGGACCAAGTTCCCGGAGGTGACCGGAAGAATGGCCGAGAAGGAGCTTGAGAAAGCAGAGATCACCCTCAACAAGAACATGGTTCCGTTCGACACACGTTCTCCGTTCAAGACATCAGGAGTCAGGATCGGCACACCAGCCATCACATCGCGCGGATTCGTGGAGAAGGACATGGTTGACATCGTAGAGCTCATCGACACCGTCCTCACAGCCGTCGCCAAGTACGCTGATGTTGTCAATGGAGTCTCCACCGAAGGTGCCGATGAATATGCCAAAATCCTTGAGACCGTCAAGCACAAGGTTCACAACATGACGGCCGGCCGTCCTCTCAACAGGTACTAACAGTAAACAATCAACGGAGATTGATCCAGCATAGAAATCAGACAGGGGGACAACCACAGTTTTCCTCCTGTCTGATTTTCCAAAAGATACGAACCGAAAAAAGACAGATGCAGGACATTGATTCCATAGATCTCAGCGGGACTCAGCGGCGAGCGGTGATGAAGATTGCGGTAGAGCTGGTCAAGGCGGATGACCGGATCCACTCGAAAGAGGTCGCTGTCCTGGCCGAGTTGCAGTCCATGCTCGGGCTTGACCGGCAGGAACTTGACCTTATCCACTACCTTTCGCTGGAGAGCGCTGTGGAATGCATCAAAGATCTGAACGAAGACTCAACAGAGAGAATCATAAATCTCTTCAACGAGATAATGTGCTCCGACAACGACATCGACTTCGAAGAGAATCTACTGCTGTCCTCGATTTCGATGTCATGCGACAATGATTCCAGAGACTGGTGCGGAATCATCTCCGCAGACGCGCCGGAATCCGAAGTTCCTGAAAGACAGATCGTCTTTCTTGAGGGCAAAACCTCGGAGGCGGCGCATCTGGTTCTCGATGACAAGTACGACAATCTGCTCATCTCAAAGGCTTTCGGTGACATCGGGATAGAATTTTTCTACCTCCCTGACATACTTCGAGAATTTTGTCGCCATCTTGAAGGCGATGACAAATTCGGACTCCTCAAACGTTCCATGGAGTACCTTGTGCCTGCCGGGGACAAAGTCAAGTCAGGCAATCTCAAAGAATCACTTGCAAGTCTAGACACCAGAACATTCTACCATCTGATTCTTTCCAGGTTCAACATCGCTCCGGACAGGATTCCTTATCTGGCGTTCCTGCTCATAAAAATCAGAGACAGTCATATTCTGGACGACAGCGACACGATGCGGCGGACGGTGGATTTCCTCTGCATCGACATCTCGTCCGAAGTGAAAAAGCGGATACTGACGTTCGTCTCCCGCTTCGACGAGAAGCGCGACCTGCTCTCCTACAAAGGCTACTACAAGTTCCTTTACGACTACCTCAGCGCCGAGGCAAAAATCACCAACCCAATCAGCATCAACTCAAAAGGCGACTTCACACTCGAATCAGGCGACATCATCAGGTTCAAGTCAGCCCCGCAGGCGAAAACCCTCTACCTGCTACTCCTGAGCCGTGGAGACAAAGGAATATCGCAGGCCGACTTCAACAAGGCCGTTTCTTTCCTCAAAGCATTAGACATCAATGAATATCTCACCTCAGCCGGAGATTTTGACCTTCCCCGCTTCAAGGAATTTCTCGCCGGCAAGGATAATGAATATGCCCGCGTGATTCTCGTCACGATCGCCATCTACCGCTCGTTCTCGACCAAAGACAGCGGGAAGAAGGATTTTCTTGAATATGTTCAAAGCATCCTCCGGCACCGCAGTTCGCTGAAGACCTACATCAACACTGGTTTCGCCTCCGCCAGGAAACTTTCGAACCCTGAGCATTATATGGTTCGTTTTGCTCCCGACACCAAAACCTATTCCGTCTCAACCAGCCCTTCCCTCTTCACCGTCACCTCAGAAGGTTCTTCTTCCGTCCCTTTGACCGACTCTCCACTCTGGAAAACCTTCATTCTTTCCACCCATCCCCCCATACCCAAAATAAAAAATAATCAGAAGCTGTTTTGATTTGTTT
>DCCQ01000045.1 GCA_002314195.1 Bacteroidales bacterium UBA1077
CGTCACGGCGAGCGGATCTGGAATTTCGGAATATACAACCTCTACTGCGCGCAGAACCCTTCCTGGTGCGTCTATGATGCCTACGAGAAGGAGGGGGAGTGGAAGCCGGCGATCTCGAAGCGCTCGTTCCTCACATTCCTGCCGTCGTTCAGTTACACCTTTAAATTCTAATGAATATGCGAACGAAGATATTCATACTTTTCCTTGTTGCCTCGATGGCTTTTTTCTCTTGTGAGGAATATATCCCCGTGGAACTGCCAGGTCCTGAAAGGATGCTGCTTGTCAACGCCTTGATGTCGACAGGCGACACGTCGCACACGGTCTGTGTTGGTGTCAGCACTCACGAAAAGGCGGAAGGGTTGAAGTCAGGGCATCTTGAATGTTGGGTCAACGGTGAGTTGGCGGCGGCCTCGGACAATGTTGAGGAAGCGGATGGACTCCTGTACCATAATGTTTTCAGATTCAGGGCTGATTTCAAGGCTGGGGACGAAGTCCGGATTGTCGTGGAGTCTGAAGGGATGAGGGCCGAGGCTACGACTGTGGCCTTGGATGCTCCTGTTCTTGCCGGTGTGGACACGACTCATCTTTACAAGAAGTCTTCCAAAGGCAGTGATTACATCAAGACTTTGGGTATGGGAGTGCACGTGAAGGATAGGCCTGGCGAGAAAAATTATTATATGCTTCAGGCCTGGAATTTCGGCTATGCCTACAATAAGCAATTGGAGATAGACAATTCCAGCGAACCGCTTCTCAACCCTGGAATCAACCTTAGTTTTTCCGAGTCCGATTATTTCGCCAATGGGTACAATATATTCACTGACACTGGATTCGAGGGAGGCTCCCACATATTCAAAATCTCTTTGCGCAGGGGCGGAATCTCTGGCGTGACCGTGCGCCTTCTGGCTCTTGACCGCAAGACCTACAACTACATCAATGCCGCTTGGTTTGAGAACTCTGATCTTGCTGGTCTGACTTTCTTCGCCGACAAGCCTTATCCGACGAATGTGACGGGCGATGGCATCGGCCTCGTCTCCGTGATGACATCTACGGACTATGAAATCGACTGATATGAAACGAGTTGAATATGTCCTTGCAGGTTTCCTACTGCTTTGCTCCTGCCAGGAAAAGATTGATTATTGGATGACCGACGCGGCCACAGCCACGATGGACCGGATTGTCGGTGAATATGTCCTAGAATCAGCCGAATGGAGCGGAGGTCTGATTGACCTGAATGACGACGGGATCTCGGATCCGGATTTCCTGACGGAATTATCCACGGCTATGGGTGGCCGTTTGGACTATATGGATCATCTCAAGGTGGATATGGATGAAACCTTTGCATATAAAGTTGGAATTGTCTGGGAATGCAGGGTCGCAGAACTGTATCTCTACACATATTCGCAGCCGGATGTGTTTTGGAATCCATATAGTTTGTACGAGGATTTTGAAATAGGGACTGATGGAACATTCCCACAATTGTTGACCTTTCCCGGACGGGAATTTGAAGATGATACGGGATATCATAAACAGCTTTATGTATTCAAGGATATTATCTGTGAGTTTAAGGGGTCTGATGCTTTGTCCATAAAAGCGGAGACCGTGTTCTATGATTATGCATCAGAATCCGTCCAAAGGGGCACAGTGACATATTCCTTTAAATGTGTCTCCGGCAAAGGAAAATAGTCTGGTCGTTGTGGTTCGGAAAGCTCGCCAACCATCGACGCGACCGCATAAAAGATGATTGTTATGAAGAACAAGGAAGAAAGAATGATAGACTTCGTGGCCAAGTCCTACGAAGAGAACCGCTTTGATCCGAGGAAAGCCTTGGCACGGTCGCAGAATGGTACCCTGTGCCGTTTGTTGAGGATGTCGAAGCGCATTGTAATGCTGAGCCGCATAGCCGGCATCGCCGCCGCAGTCATCGTCGGAATATTCCTATACACATCGTGGAAAAACTCTTGGACGGACTACACGGCCTACGATGTTGCCCAGACCTTCACCCTCCCGGACTCTTCGTTCGTGACCTTGGCCCCCGGAGCGACCCTCCGTCTCCAACGCCACAAAGATGACCGTTTGGTCCGGATGACCGGCAAAATCTACTTTAGCGTCCGCCACGATGACCGCTCTCCTTTCCTCATCGACGCCGGCTCAGGTTTCGTCAAAGTCCTCGGCACCCGCTTCCAGGTTGACTCTCGGGACTCCATCGGCGTGAGCGTTGTCTCCGGCAAGGTCTTGTTCTCGGCCGCACGGTCAGGCGAAGAAGGTCTGGTCCTGACCAAAGGCCAGTCCGCCGTCCTGCGACAAGGCTCTTCCGCTCCGGCGCGGCTCACCCCGAAACATCCCAACCCCGCCGCATGGGCCACCGGCGAGTTCATCTACGACAACACCCCACTGCCCGAAGTCCTCTCCGAGCTCTCTGAATATTATGGTGTGACTCTTGTCGTGCCGGATGCGGAATCCCGCCGCCTAAGCGGAGAATTCTCAACATCCTCCCTCCCCGACATCCTTTCCCTTGTCAACTCCGCCCTTGGCGTCAGCATCGTGATAGAATGATGTTGCGGCTAAAGTGTTGTCAATCAACGAAATCCTATACCATCCTCCTGCTGAAAACCGGTAGGAGGAAGGTCTGCTGATATATTCGTAAACAATGCTTTAGCCTCCACGCTGAAAAAAGTTTCTGTGTGTCCTGCAAGGTTTCCGTGTGGAGTGA
>DCCQ01000022.1 GCA_002314195.1 Bacteroidales bacterium UBA1077
GAATATAGACCAAAAAGATTGCCTAAGATGATGCAAGTTATTTTTTGGCGGTTACTTCAGTCCCGGGTGAGGAAAGTCCGGACAGGACAGGGCACCCTGCTGAGGAAAGCTCAGATGGGAGTAATCTTATGACAGACGTAACAGAAAACAACCGCCTGACCACAGGCAAGGGTGAAAACGTGAGGCAAGAGCTTACGACGGGTGTCGGTGACGCCATCCGGGTACGATGTCAGGGCCTGCAAGACCAAATATACTGGCAGATGAGGGCTGCCCGCCCGATGCCAGGGGGTAGGTTGCGTAGATAAATGGCAGATTCAAAAACAGAAACCGGCTTATGGTCCCACCTTTTCAGTGGAGCATAACTATCTGACAATAAACGATTAAAGCAATGTCCTTCAGCCAAAATTGACTGAAGGACATTGCTTTGTAAATTATAAATCAAGCACTTTCGCTCCACTATAAGTCATCTAACGTGAGTTCGCCTTAAAGGTGGCTTCAAGGTCAAGAGCCTCTGCGAGAATCAAGATAGGATTCTTAACCTTGTACTCCGTGGACATCTCGATCTGCCACTTACAGGTCTCGCACTCGCTGCAGACGAAATCCGGAGCGACAGCCTTGATCTGCTCGAAGACAGGGCGGCCGATCTCCTGAGAGTACTTGTAATTCTCCTTCTTGAAGCCGTACGTGCCGGCGATGCCGCAGCAACCGCTGTCCAAGACAGTGAACGTCACTCCCGGAATCATATTCATCAGAGCCTTTGTGAATATGCTCCAGCCAAGTTTCTCCACATGACAAGGAATATGATAGGCAATCCTCGCGCGGTAGTCATTCTTGAAGACCAGTTTGACCTTGCCGGAATCAATCAACTCAAACAGGAACTTCTCAACAAGGGTTATGCAGTCACGCACAGCGGAATTATCCACCGAAAGCACGTCAGGATATTCATCCCTCATCGTGAAGACGCACGTAGAAGAGGTAGCCACAATCGGCAGTCCGCCCGCCACTGCCTTCTCGAACTCTGCCACATTGTGCTTGGCGTGCTTGGTTGCCCCGTTCCACATTCCGTTGGAGATCATCGCCACACCGCAGCACTTCTCGTCCATCAGCTGAACTCCGTAGCCGACAGCGTTCATCACCGTCACGAAAGCCTTGCCGACCTCCGGCTGCTGGAACTCGGTCGAACAACCATGGAAGAAAGCGACTTGCTTTGAATATGCCTTCTGAGCCTCCTGTGCCTCCTTTTTGAACCAAGACTCGAAACCATGTGCCTTGTACTTAGGAAATGTTCTGTGAGAGTCGATGTGAAGCGTGGCGTCCATCACAGCCTTGGCCGGCTTGGAAGCCACCATGAAGTTCACGACAGGGGCGAAAGGCCTTGCCATCTTGCCCATGAAATCCGTGCTTGCAAGAAGACGGTCACGCAGACCAGGGGTGCTTGTGCTGAAGCGACGTCGCGCGGAATGGATAAGATCCGCGATCTTAACCCCGGAAGGACAGGCAACCTCGCAGCGCTTGCAGTTCATGCAATACTTCAGGTTCTCATCGAAAAAATACTTGTTCTTAAGACGAAGCCTCTCACCATCGGGACCGGCCTGCTTAGGTCCGGGGTACAACGGATTGACGGCCACGACCGGACAGTAAGCGGTGCAGATCGTACATTTGATGCACTGTTCGAAATTATTGAAACTTATATTTTTCTCTTGCATATCTCTTTCAATGTCAAATGAATATAAACGACTTACTTCCCCAGAATCCTGTCCGCCGCACTGAACGCGGTCATGATCGAGACACCGGCTCCGCTGCCTTCCGCAAGTGGATTGCAGCCTCCCACCTCTGAGCCAACCACATAGAGGTTCGGGACAACCTTACCGTCACGCAAAGGTTGGAAATCACCGTTGGTCTTCACGCCGAAACCGGTGTAGTTCTGGCGGGCGAAGAAATTCTCGTCATACCAATCCTTTCTCTCGGCGGGATATTCCACGTCAAGACCGAAAACCGGTTCCGTCACCTTGTCTGGAGATGCAACAAGTCCCTTTCCGAATAGGTTGCCACTGGCAAGCACAAAATTGTCAGCCTCGATATTGATCCTGCCCAGATTGGCGGTGCGGAGCGAGGCCACATTATCTCCGTCAAAAGTCGGATCAATGGCCTCATCCCCCATCAGGAATGTACCTCCGGCATCCTCAAAAGCCTTCTTGAGAAGCCTCTGAGTGCGGATTCCCGGCACGGAAGGAGGCGTTGTGCCGATGAATATGACCCTTGCCGGAATCATTTCCTTCAGCCACTTCAATATGACAGAATCCTCGAAGCCGAACACTTCCGGCAGAATGACCACATCCTCACCTTTCAGAAGTTCCTGAACCTTGCGGCCAAACTGCTTCCAGTTGCCTTCGTGGTTCATCACACGCGCTATGTTCACAGATCTCATCTCAGCCGGATTCTTGCGAAGGGTCTCGACCTCGTCAATTTTCACAGACTCGACACGGGATGCGGTTCCTCTCTTCTCAAGGCCTTCCGCTATAAAGCGAGTATTGAAATCTAAAAAACCGGTAAAGTTCACTATCAAAGCCTTCTCCCCTATCTTTTCACTCTTTGATGCAAGAAGGGTCACTTCATCCATCGCAAGCCAGGCCGGCTTCAATGTGCCGAGGGCGGTTATACGATAACCGTTGCGGACAGGACCGGACACTTCGATGGTTGGTGAGCCTTGTCGAACCACAGGCTCAGCGACCGAACCAGAGCCAGATCCGGTCACTGAGTTTGTCGAAGTGACAGCATGCAGAGCCACTCCGCAATCTGAAAAAAATCCCGGAGCCGAGGCGACATATTCAGAAAGTCTCTGCTTTCCAATCTTTGAATAGGGGTGCTCGGAAGGAAGGAATTCCAAAGCCGGAAGCGGCTCCGTAACATCCGTTCCATCAGGTAATTTCCCCAACAGACCGAAAGCGCCGGATGAGAAATGGAGTGCGTTCTGCCCCGCAGACACCATAAGACATTTCTTTCCAGCCTTCTGCAACCTGATGCCGCAAACCAACGCGGAAAGGCCTCCACCTATAAGTACAACGTCAAATTTCATAATCTCTTCCTCCTATATTTCCTCTCCAAGTCCCATCACTTCTGAATACACCCACTGGGTGTACGCGCTTTCGCGCAGGGTCTCCCCCCACGCTACCGGATACATTCCCTTCCATCTCTCATTCATGAAAGATTTGAGATCCTCGCGCGCCTTGGCCGTGCACTTCTTTGCCTTTGCCAATCTGCCTGCCGCCCTGCAGGCGCAAAGTTCACCCTGACATGTTCCCATGCCGAAACGAGTGCGTCTTCTCAAATCGACCAGATTGTTGACCTCGAGGTTATCGATTGCGGAATCAACTTCGGAGACGGAAACCTCCTCACATTCACAGACAAGACTGCCTTTGACATCATCGTCAAAATCCAGACTCGCCGCCTGTGTTCCGAAACGACCGACAGAAGCCTTCTGCACCATCGTAGGAACCTCCCAGATCTTCTTGGAGATTTCTTCGATGCCTCCAGGTTCCGAGCCGGGAAGAGGTGTGACCGCTGTGACACAATGTGCTTCCACGCCAAGCTTCTTGCAGACAGCGTCAGCGGCCATCTCACCCATGAGCCTGTAAGTCATAAGTTTGCCGCCGGTGATGCTGATGAATCCCTTGATGCCGTCACGTGTCTCGTGGTCCAGGCAGACAATGCCTCGGCTGATGCTCCGTCCGCTCGGATCATTGTCCGCGGACACCAATGGACGGACACCTGCGTATGCTCTGAGGATTCGGGTCTCAGCAAGGCAAGGGGCAAGTTTGGCGCCTTCGGTCAAGAGCAAATCAACCTCATCCGGAGTGACACGAAGATGATCACATTCCTCATAAGGTACTTTAGTCGAAGTTGTTCCAATGACACAAACCGTGTCGCCCGGCACAAGGATGTCAGCGTTCGCCGGCTTGCGACAGCGGTTGATCACGACATTATTGACCCTGTGCGCGAAAATCAGCAGAGCGCCCTTCGCCGGGAACATGCTGATGTTCGCTCCGGCCATCTGAGCGATGTGATGTCCCCAGATACCTCCCGCGTTTACTGTCACAGGAGCGTAATAATCGGTGACGATACCGGTGTGGTGATCCAGCACCCTCACACCCTTGACAGTATCCTGTTCCTTTATGAATTCTATGACTTCTGAATATACAAGGACCTTCGCTCCGTGAATCTTTGCGTCAAACACGTTGGAGGCGCAAAGTCTGAACGGATCCACAGACCCGTCAGGGACTTTCACCGCTCCGATCAGAGACGGATTCACAGACGGTTCCATTCTTTTGGCCTCTTCCGGGTCAATCACATCCGCTTGGATGCCAGCCGCAAGGCAGGCCTTCACGAAAGTGTCCTGATATCCAAGATCATCTTCAGGCAGAGTTATGAACAATCCCGAAGTGTCGTCAACGCAGTGGCGGGCGATCTTCTTCAGGATCATGTTCTCTTTTATACACTCAGTGGCTGACTCCTGGTCCGTGACAGCATAGCGAGCCCCGCTGTGAAGCAGTCCATGGTTCCTTCCCGTGGCACCGGTGGCTATGTCGAAGCGTTCTATGAGCAGGACTCTCAACCCCCTGAGAGCGCAGTCTCTTGCCGTTCCCGCTCCGGTTATACCTCCACCGACGATGATGACGTCATATTCGTTCATTCTATTCCAGTATATTTTTTAATTTTTTCCCTTAAACTCGCGGACAGGCTGACAGGCGTGTAGCTGTCAGAACGGTCAAGCCACTCCAAGGCGAGGGCGGGCTGCCCACACATAAAGCATCCGAGAGCGATGTTGTAAGCTGCGCATGCCTTTTTCTCGTCACTCTTGCATTTCAAGAGTGCAGTCCACTGAGATATAGCCTCCTTCCATTTGTAGGAATATGCATATTCTGCCCCTTTGTCCCAAGCATCCTCCGCTCCGTCATAATATATGACAAAGAAGTCATCTTGCTTCCAAGTGGACATGAAGGTTCCGGCCGCACTATAACCAGCCCTCTCGGCGCCGGAAGATATATTCTTCCATACTGCATTGGCAATCATCTCCTTTGGCATCTTTCCGTCCGAGTAGACATCAACGCTGAATGTGCGTCCCCCGGAAAAGCCATAAACACGGTCCTCCTTGTTCATGGAGTCATAGACGAAAATCTTAGTCGTGAACGGCACTGAAGCGGCACTGACGTATGATGAGTCTATGGATACCTTTCTGCCGGTCACCTTGATCGGTTCCTTTACCGTCGGAACACCAAGTTCCGGGATGTCAATGACAAAAACGACATCCTTTCCGGTCTCCATCACAAGGCTGAGCAATGAATCCTTTGAGGCATATTCAGTTCCATCACCACCTCGTGCCGTGAACAATTCCACGGCACGCTCACCTCCGAAATAGTCCTCCTCCAGACGGCTGGCGAAACCTGCCGCCGCTGAAGCGTTGAACAACGTGTCACGAGGGTTCCCGTCCGTCAGATAGACCACAGCCATCGACTTTCCGGCAAGATTAAGTCCTGACTTAGATGGCCCGCGCATCTCAGGGCTCACGACAAATGCCTGAGGCGCGCAGGAGACCAGCGACAACAACGCCGCGATTGCCATCAAAGATATCTTTTTCATACCTATCGAATATTATATCGGCTCGGCGATAAGATCATACTCATCCGCGCCTGTTATCCTCACTTCGATGAATTCACCGCATAATTCCTCCGCAGGTTTTCCGCCAAAAGCATCGGAATCATATTTCACGACAATCTCCCCATCGACCTCCGGACTTTCATATTGGCTTCTGCAGATCAGCACGCCGTCTGCATAGTCATCCACAATGACCCGTTCTGTTTTGCCTACACGAGATTCATTGAACGCCAAGGATATTCCGCTCTGAACCTGCATCAATTCCGCAAGTCTGCGCTCTTTCTCTTTCCTTGACACCGAATCCCGGTAATTCTCGGCGCCGAACGTGCCATCCTCTTCTGAATATGTGAACGCTCCCAGACGCTCAAACTTCGCTTCTCTGACGAAATCGAGCAATTCGGAAAACTCCTTCCTGCCTTCTCCAGGATGTCCGACAATCATCGTCGTCCTCAGTACAACTCCCGGAACCTGCTCCCGGAGTTTTCGGATCAGCGTCCTCGTCCACTCACCTGAAACGTGGCGGTGCATCTTGTCGAGAACCTTGTCGGAGATGTGCTGGAGAGGGATGTCAAGATACTTGCACACCTTCGGGTTGTCCGCCATCTCCGTGAGCACATCCTCCGGAAAATCCGCCGGATAGGAATAGTGGATCCTGAGCCACTCGATGCCGTTCACCTCTGACAGCCTCCGGAGAAGTTCGGCCAGCGCGCGATGTCTGTACAAGTCCAGACCATAATAGGTTGTGTCCTGGGCAATCAGAATCAGTTCCTTGACTCCCTCTTTGGCCAAAGCCTCTGCCTCGGCCACCAACGTTTCCATCGGCACGGACTTGTGCGCTCCCCTGATGAATGGGATAGCACAGTACGAGCAACGGCGGTCACAGCCTTCGGAAATCTTCAGGTAAGCGTACGCCCGGTTGTCCGTCCTCAGCCTCTTCGGTTCCTTGACAGGAGTGCATCCCAAAGCCTTCACGACCGGATCAAGATCCCTTGCGCCGAACCAGAAATCCACCTCCGGGATAAGTTCCGGCATCTGCGACATATATCTTTGGGAAAGGCATCCAAAGACCATCAGTCTTCCGACCTCACCGGCTTTCTTGCGCTCAGCGGCGGATAGAATGGTCTGGATGGATTGTTCCTTGGCGTCACCGATGAATCCGCAGGTGTTTATGAGAAGAACATCCACTGGACAAGCCTCATCCTCAGGCACGATGCGCCAAGCATCCTTGACCTGAGAAAGGAGATGTTCTGTGTCAACAGTGTTCTTGGAACAGCCTAAAGTTATGATCTGTAGAGATTTCACTATTCGTTCGCCTTATCTTCGGTTGTTTGCACGGTCGGCTCATCGGAGTTTCCCTCCTCCGGATTCACAAAATCCAATGAAGCGTATTTCTTCAGATCATTGTACCAATCAACAACCTTCTTCATGTGTGAGACATAGAAACGGTCTCCGTCATAATCGGGGACAGCCTTTTCAAACAGAGCCTTAAGATCTTTAGAGTCTGCCTTTGACGTCGGAGCGTCAGCGTCACCGAGGACATCCTTCATCTTGAGGAAAACCTCTTGAAGTTTGATTTCACCCTCAGTGGTATAGATTGAAATGTCTGCCAATGTAGTTATGCGGCTCTTTGCGTCCGCGACAGCCCTCTTCTTGTCGGAAAGAGCCTCGATAATGACACCATTGCGCGCCTGGGCGACGTACTCGAACAGGCCATGCTGGCCTGAGATTGAAAGAATTTTTGAAAGATCTGTTTTCATGTTCGGATAAATAAAATAATTGTATCAAAATTTGAGCCTGGAAAAAACTTTTTCTGTTTCTGAGGCCAGTCGGGACAGGGTTCCGTCATTACGGATGAAGGCGTCAACCTTGGAGAGATCAAAATGTTGCACAGCCATCCTCGCTATTATTTTTTCAGGCTGGACATGGTCTCGGTCACACGCCCTCCTAAGCCTCAAAGTCAGAGAGACATCCACCATGACAATCTTGTCAGCCACTGCCAGGAACTCCGATTTGTCCAGAATTATTGCCGACTCCAAGACGCAGAACGGTTCTTTGCCAAAAAATATTGCTGATGATGGATCATCAGAGAATCTGGCGCTCTGCATCGCATTCCACCTCTTGAAATCGTTCAGAACGGCAGGATGCACGATGGATTCCAATGTGCGGAGTCTTTCCGGAGAGGAAAACGCGACTGCCGCAAGTTTTTCCTTGTCAAAAGACCCGTCTGGATGCCTTATGCCACAGCCGAAAGCTCCCTCTATCGCATCCAGAAGCGAATCATCCATTTCATAGAGATTCTTCGCAGCAGAATCGGAATCATATACCGGAATCCCACGCCTTGAAAGGATCGCGCATACAGTGGATTTTCCACTTCCTATTCCCCCAGTGACAGCGACCGTTCTCATTGCCTCCCCTCCTCGACACAATCAAAAACTTCCGGTGAAACAGAGCATTCGATCACACTTTCCGGAATTCTGGAGGCATGTGCGATGCACTTTCCACCGATTGAATTTGTAAAATCGCGGTAATCAATGTAGAAACTCACATCTTCGGTCGGATCCTGTGACAAAGGGAAAGCACATTTGAACACAACAGTCGCCGTTGATGGATAGACCGACAACTTTCGTCCTGCCGGAACATTCCGGACACCGACAGGTACTTCGGAGCGGATCTCAACGTAACGGGTCACATCCAAAGAATAATTCACTTCTGTCTCCGACATCCTGATGCCGGCCATCGGCTCAAGCCTCACAACCCCATGGGCGCTCGACTTAAGATTCAACAAATCGATAGTGCGTGTGAAAACACGGTCGATATTATCAAGATGAAACGGCTCGCCATAGACAGTAACGGAATCCGGCTGTAGGCGGATCTGCCCCATCGCCATGTATTGCGGCTTGAAACTCAGCACCTGGACAGCCTGAACCGGAACTCTCTTGTTGTTTTCGAACGGAAAGCGGAACTGCACTGTCTCGGAAAGGAATGACTCTAAGCGCACGCCGTCACCGAATATGTCCGTGACATAGTTGCCCAGTTCTGCCGCCGTGATGAAAAACAATTCCCCGTCCTTGTGATGCAGGTCCTTGCTGTCAAAACGAACTGTCAAAGCCTTGCGTTTGGCTTGATGCCGAATCCTGAGAAGCGAGAAGCCCGATGTCCGGCAACGGGCGGCTATCATGCTTGAATTGGATGAGACATTGGAATGGCCCTCGATGTCGCACTGAGCCACTACCGGCACGGTGAGCGTGTCGGAGTAGTTCAGCGAAAGATTGTGGATCAGCCAGATACTGAACGCAAGCAAGAGAGACATCAGAAATACTGAAATGTCTCTCCCGTCCAGATGCAGCCTTCCCAGCAGTCTATGAAGCCGTTCCTTCCACATCTCCAATGGCGAATGAATCCGTTACTGCTGCGGAGCGTCCTGGGTGAAATCCCTGACAAGGGAATTCTTGTCAACCCTCAGTTTGACTTCCCCGTCAACCTTGATAAGCACAGACCTGTCTTTGATCTCATCAACAGTGCCATAGATACCACCGGCAGTGACTACCTTGTCACCTCTCTTGAGGCTGTTGCGGAACTTCTCAAGTTCCTTCTGCTGCTTGCGCTGCGGACGGATCATGAAAAGCCACATAATCACGAACATTGCGATGATCATGATCCAAAACATACCACCGCCGCCAGCCTGAGGCTGTTGTCCGGCGCCTGCAGGGGCAGTGGCCTGCAGCAAAGATGCCAATGTAAGAATATTCATTTCTAAAAATTAAAGTTAATATTCACAAATTTAAGCAATTTTTTCGGTCTTGGCTATATCTCCATCCTCAATCTGCTTTTTTATGAGGCGGTCGAGGAGGCCGTTGACGAACGAGCGGCTCTTCGGGGTGCTGTAATATTTGGATATTTCCACATATTCATTTATGGTCACACGAACCGGCAGGGAAGGAAATGCCTTAGCCTCGGCGAGCCCCAGAACTATGAGCACCGTGTCTGTGGTGAAAAGCCTGTCCTTCTCCCACTGGGACGTGCTGTCCGCCACAAGCGGGGCATACTTGCCGTAGCAGGAGAACGCGGTGCGGAGAAGTTTGTACACGAAAGCCTTGTCACTCTCAACAGCGGCGCCTTTGTCCTGCATCATCTCGCTGCGGTAGAGCGGCGGCAAAGACCACCGGTATCCCTTGGCAAGAGACTTTAGCGTGTCACAGCATACAGTCAGTGAATATGCAAGGTCATCACACCAAAGGATGGACAGGTCCTCGAGAATCTTGTCAAGTTCTTCATTGTCAACGAACTCTTCCTCGAATATTCTCGTGAAGAGTCTGGTGTCCTCCTCCACCGAAGTCTCAGGCGAAGCCATATATTCCTTGAAATAATCCTTGGTCAGGATGGAGTCATAGACATTTCTTACCAGCGCGTCGTATGGTTCCCAAGAAAGCTTGCGGCGTGAGATGATCTTCTGGAAATCAGGATCCTGCTCCAAAAGCGGGGAAATCGAGTTCCGCACAAACTTCAGGTTCGGATTCCTCTCCTCCTCCGTCGGGTTGAACTTCTTTCTTGCGTTGTCTATCCTTGTCCGCGCCTCGGCTGTGAGGTACGGAATGATGTCAAGCATAAAAAGATACAGAGACCTGGTGGCTTCGCATGACGCTTCCAGCAGCGCCTCTGCCTCGGGGAGAGTCATGGACGGATTCTCGGCGTAACTGTAGAGCACCTTGAAAGCCTTTATTCGCAAGATTCGTCTGTTTAGCATAATTCCATTCAAAATTTTATGCAAAGATAACACACAATTTCAGATTTTTCTTAAATTTGTGCGGATAACAAAACATTCAGCGCAAGATGTACAAAGATGATTACGAGCGGCCGAATTACGCTGACCGCAACACAGAGGACGTTTACTCAAAGCCTGTCAGAGCCGGAAAGAGGACTTATTTCTTCGATGTGAAGACCACCAAAGGCAACAATGACTACTACCTGACGATCACTGAAAGCAAGCGCAGACAGGAAGCGGACGGCAGTTTCTCATTCGACAAGCACAAGATATTCCTCTACAAAGAGGACTTCGACAAATTTCAGGAGGGGCTCTCCGAGGTTGTGGCATACATGAAGGAAAACCTTCTGCAGGATGTGCCGGAGCACAACTATGAACAGCCTCGCGAGGGTAAGAATGACGACCATTCTGACGGTCAGTTCAGCGATGTGAGCTTCGAGGAGTTATAAACCAGAACATTATGCAAAAAAGCGAGGCGGCCGTGAATCATCGGTCGCCTCACTTTTTTGCTATGGGATTAAATCATGTTTGCCTTAGGCTATTCCGTTCTTTCGGATATTCTTACATAGCACAGTTTGTTGCTGCCGCTCGTCGTGATGAGAGGATTTGACGCATTATTCTGCGCCCTTTCCGAATCCGCGCACCTTAGCCTTACACGCAACAACTGACGCCCCTTAGCACCGTCCAACTTCATATCCACGTTCATCAGGATGTTGAGATGATCGGAACCTGTATCTCCCCAGCTCCAGCATTGGTAACTTCCTGCCTTGGTCCACACCGCATCCCCGGCGTTGGAATCGGTCCACTCAACCACGAAATTCTTAGGGCCGTCATTTGAACTGCCGGTGTAAAGCGACATCCAGACATCTCCTGTGCAACCAGCCGTTGAAGTGGAAAACTCCCAGCTTTGTCCAACGCCGCTTCCTGTATCCCACCAATGATTCAACTGCGGCCCATGATGTCCGTTCTTGGCGCTGTTCTTCTGCGCAGGGTCAATCCTGTCATAGCACCACCCTTGCTTCAAGTCTCCGAAAGTTCCGAACACAAAAGTCCCGGCTCCTGTCTTTGGAGCCCATGAAGAGCCTCCTGCGGTGTTCGTCCAGCCTCCGACATTATACCATTCCACGACAGTGCGCCGAATATTGCCTATATTTGTCCAATATCAAATGACTATTGTTTATGAATAACAGGATTCTTACATTTTGGGCGGTAGCTGGAACACTTGTATTGGGGATGGTCTCTTGTTCCGAGAGGGAAACGGAGGTGACCAAATACGAGAACACTTACGAACAGACACTTGTGCAGGATGACTCTGCATCTGTGAAAATCTCCCATTCCATTGAATATTACAAATCTTTCAATGGTGGTAGGGCGTTGCGTAATAAGATCAACAATTCCATTGTCAGAAGCTGCTTCGGGGTGGAATATGCCGGACTGGCGGTTGAAGAGGCCTCGGATGCCGTTTCGGACACATTGATCGCAAATTATCAGAAAGACGCTGGGGAAAGTTATGATGAATATCTTGCTTACTCCAAGGATAACGGCAATGACTACGATTGGACTCCGGCAACATTCTGTAACTGGTACTACGGGACGGTAGGAGCGTTCGGGGGAAAGTTTATGAGTCTCCAGACCTATCAGGTGTTCAGTGAAAGTTACACGGGCGGGGCGCACGGAATGTACTATTCGATTCCTTACGTCATTGACTTGACTTCCGGTGAGATCATGACCGAGAACGATTTGTTCCTGCCGGGTTATGTTGCCCCTGTCACAGGACTGATCAAGGAGCGTCTTGAGTCAGAACAGGGCAGCGACACGTTCGAGACGATGTTCCAGGAAGGCATGGTGCCTAATGGGAAATGCGGGGTTTCCTTGGAAGGTGTTACTTGGTTCTACCAACCTTACGAGATAGCCAGCTACGCTGAAGGAATAATCAAAGTCACTGTCTCATGGGCGGATCTGAAACCTTATCTGAACTCTGAATATCTCAAACTCTAAACTGTCTCCAGTTCGCCCACATTGCCTGCGATCCAGACCGTGTCGCCTTCCTGGAATCTGAAATCAGGCTCCGGGTTTGTGATGAATTGTGAGCCGCGCAGCACGCTGATGACCATACAGTGATATTTCCTGAGATTCAAGCTCATTAAGGTATTGCCTGTTAAGGTGGAGTCAGATGCGAGAACCTCCGGCTTGATTTTAAAGTTGGATCCGGATCCCGGCGCCACGTGTACGGTGGCTTCCGTGAACATATTCTTCAACGAATCCAACTGTGCGGATGTCCCGACAGCCAGCAGCTCGTCTCCGGGAAACAGGACCACATCGCCTGACGGAACGATGAAGTGCTGGTCTCCGCGATTGATCTTGATGATGTTCGCACCGGTCTCGGCCCGCAGCGGAATGTCTTTCAGGGCTACCCCGGCATAGGATGAGTTTTGCCCGATGGTCAAGGTATCGGTGTGGACATCGTAGTCAGCGAGATTCTGGCTGACGGATGAAGACACGGGTTTGCTGCGGCGTTCATCCTCCTCTTTCTCGTTGTAGTTGGAGAGGAAGCGCATCTCCAAAGCTGAGTATCTATGGATTGATTGGCGCGCGAATAAGATGAATATGATTCCCGCGAAGAAAATGGCGAGGACAGTCCAACCAGCCAGATGAAAATAAGAGGAAAGGACAGCAAGGACGATTCCAACCGCAAGGAATGACCTTGCGAAAATTAGTCCCATCAAAGGCCAGACATTGCTCTCTTTCTCTTTAAGAAGTTTCGGGGCTGACTTGCTGATGGAACCGGAATGAACACCAAGCCCGAAAAGAAAAGGAAGCATCATGAGAAGGGTTATTCCGACCTCTATTATCTTCTGGATTGTCGTGCTCAGATCGGGCAACAGTTTTCCGATGGCTGGCCTCAGGTAGATTTTAGATCCGATGTAGATGGCGATTAAGATCACTCCGTAGAGAATGATCCGGGTGAAATAGGCACTGAGCAAGGTTTTCCATTCATTATGCTCGGCTGCTGTCGCCCGCTTGCCGGAATCGTTCATCTGCTGTAGCCTTTTGACCCATGAAGCCGGAAGTCGTCTGCATAAAAGATTGTAGCAAGGATCGGCCAGTTTAATCATGAATGGAGTCGTGAATGTCGTTATGACGGAGACGGAGATGATTACTGGATAGATAAAGTCCCGCATCACGCCAAGTGTGCAACCTACCCCGGCTATGATGAAGCCGAACTCTCCGAGTTGGGCGAGGCTGAAGCCAGTGTGAACAGCGTTGTCCAGGCCATTCCCCGTCAGGATTATCCCGGTTCCGGCGAAGATGATGTGGCTCACGACCACTATAATGGCTATGAGGAGTATCACTGGCCAATGCTCCGCGATGACCGAAGGGGAGACCATCATACCTACAGAGATAAAGAATATCGCACCGAACAGATTCTTGATGGGTTCCACAATGTGGTCGATATGCTCGCTTTCCGAGGTCTCGGCAAGGATTGAACCCATCACGAATGCGCCAAGGGCTGAAGAGAATCCGACCGAAATGGCAAGTGCGACCATTCCGAAGCAAAGTCCCAGGCTGACAATCAGGAGTATTTCGTCACTAAGGTACTTCTTGGCCTTCTTTAGCAATGTCGGGATGACATAAATCCCGACAAGAAACCAAAGTATCAGGAAAAATGACAATTTGGCTATGTTCATGATTAATTCCTTTCCAGCGAAGGTCTGCGAGACCGCCATCGTCGAGAGAAGCACCATCAGAAGAATCGCTATCAGATCCTCTACCACAAGCGTCCCGAACACCACTCCGGCGTAGGGTTTGTTCTTAAGCCCAAGATCCTCGTAGGATTTCAGCACCACAATCGTTGACGACATAGACAGCAGGCCGCCCAGGAAAACGCTCTCCATAAAGCTCCAGGACAGGGCCTGCGCGGTGACAAAACCAATGATGAATACTCCGACGAATTTCACAGCGGCAGTGACGATCGCACTTCCTCCGACTTTCAGCAGTTTCTTGAAGCTGAACTCGAGGCCTAGTCCGAACATGAGGAAGATTATGCCTATCTCCGACCATTGGTGCACAGTCGCCTCGCTGGAGACTCCAGGGAAGAAACTGATGTTAGGGCCTATGAGAAACCCGGCAAGGATATAACCTATGATAAGAGGCTGCTTCAAAGCCTTTGAGATTATGGTGAACACTCCGGCCGAAATAAGGATCACGGCCAGATCTCGTACAATGTTCATTTCGTCAGACATTTCTCGCTCGTTTAGTAATTAACATTGTGTCAGCGGCAACATATTCTTTGCCGCTTTTGAAAAGACAAATTTACTGAATAGATTTGCTAATTATCCATAGTTTCATGTTTTTTATGTAAGTTTGCCGTCCGAAATTGAGAGTGATGAGCAAGCCGTGGCTTAAATTAGTCAAAAGATTCGCAGAGTTCTCCGCATCGAGCCTTCTTGGAACGATTGTGGACACGGTTGTGCTTTGGGTATTCTCGAAGTGGGTATTCAGTTCTTATGTAGGGGAGTACATAGTCTCGCCGGCAATCTCGTTCGAGTGCGCGGCTGTGACAAATTTTGTGGTGGCCTATTTCTTTATCTGGAAGGACAGGGTGTCGTGCCGCAGCAAAAGGTCATTCTTCAGGCATCTTGGCGGCTATAACCTTTCCTGCATAGGTGCTTTTCTTGTGAAGATGGCGTTCCTTCTTCTGATCCAAAGAATATTCCGTTGGAATGTCGTATGGTGCAACCTTCTGGCGCTGTGCGTGTCGGGAGGGCTGAACTTCTTTATGAGCGAAAGGGTGGTCTTCCGCAAGAAGAATGCGCTTCCTCCTCACGAGATTGAGAAAGAGGGCTAGTGCTTTCTTTTTCCGGAGAAGAACCTTTGAGGCAGTTCCATCGCCACGATTATTCCAAGGACTATCGCAATCGCAGCTTTGACAGCCGTGAATCCTGCGGAGGCTGAGAGGTAGAATTGACTGGCGACAAGATAGTAGGTGAACCAGAATATTCCTGCTCCCGGGACGAGGGGGAATATTCCGCAAAGCAGGAAGACCGTGCTCGGGCATTTGTCCTTGACGGCCGCGTATCGGGAAAGGATGCAGATTATGATAGTGGCCGCTATGATTGAAACGGTCGGCCCGGAGTGACAGAACCGTGTGAGCAGCAGGTAGATGGCCCAACCTATGGCGCCGATCACACCTGCGGTGACATATTGCTTGCGTGGGGCTCCGAACAGAATCGCGAAGGCGAAAGTGCCGATGAAGGCGGCGAGGCTTTGCCATGCGATTCCGGCGGTCTGAGGGTTTACTGTCATTCCGCTGAGCTCGATCATTCCTCCGAATATCCATCCATCGGCTATGAAACTGATACTTACGCCAAGGGCGATGCAGATGAATCCGAGCATAGCATCCGTGAGCCTGGTGATCCCGGCGATGTAGTCGGAATTGGCCAGATCCCTTACCCCATTCACGAACGGCACTCCGGGAATGAGTGGCATGGCAGCCCCGATTATGATGTTGCTGAGGCTGTCGCCAAAGCCTAATCTGTAGGAGGCTAGACAGAGAATTGTGGCCACAAGAGCGTTGCATATACCCCCTACAATCTTTGAGAGTGAGCCACTTACATAGAGACAGAAGACGTAGAGAAGAGTTCCGATCACAAAGTCCGCGGCACAGTCCATGAATCCACCCCCGAACACAGCGCAGAAACCTGCCGCTCCGAATGCGGAGCCGGCAATCTGCTCCCATGCGGGCTTGGCAGGGGCATCTTTTATAGACTCAAGTCTTTGCCTGGCCTCTGCCAGCGTGTGTTTTCCGGTGGCGATCTCGTAGCTTAATCGGTTGACTGCCACTACTTTCGAGAGCTGGATGCCACGTATGGGAATGAACTCGACATTGGCATATTTCCCAAGCGATCCTGTTGTGAATATGCCGTTGCTGAGGACGAAAAAATGACCTGAATCCACCCCGTAGTGGGATGCAATCCGTTCCATTGTGTCCTCGACCCGGGAAATCTCGGCTCCGTTCTCCAGCAGGATGTGGCCAGCGATTGAAGCGACTTCAAGCACTTCTGTCGTGTTGTCCGTCTCTGTCATAGAGTTGATTTATACGGTGATTCTGTCTAATTCTGAAATCCAAAGCCTTACTTGAGCGTCTGACGGCATACGCCAATCTCCTCGTGGAGAAAAACTTACAAGGCTGATTTTCGGGCCGTCAGGCATGCACGAACGCTTGAACTGCTGGCTGAAGAAGCGCCAGTAGAATTTCTTGAGCCATTTGAGGATTGTGGCTTTGTCGAAGGTCACGTCTGGATGATTCACTGCGTCCTTCCCATAGCGGACGTCCGCTCCGTTCTCGGCTCCGCCGAACGCGCGGCATGCCAGATGGAAAATCTTCATCGGGGAATAACCGTACCTGATGAAGTTGTAGATGAAGAAATCATGCAGTTCATAAGGACCGATCAGATCCTCGGTCTTTTGCTTGATCTGTCCCTTTGAGTCAGCAGGCGTAAGCTCCGGACTGATAGGAGTGTCGGCGATGTCGATCAAAATCTCGGCGGCGGATCTTCCGCCATTTGCTGCTGCATCCGTGAACACATTCCTGGCCGCCCAGCGCACCAGGTACTTGATCAAAGTCTTTGGCACGGAGGCGTTTACGGCGTACATTGATATGTGGTCACCGTTGTAGGTGCACCATCCGAGTGCAAGTTCCGACAGGTCTCCGGTACCGATCACAATTCCGTTCTCCTGATTGGCGATGTCCATAAGAATCTGAGTCCTTTCGCGTGCCTGTGCGTTCTCGTAGGTGGAATCCATCACCTTAGGGTCATGACCAATGTCCCTGAAATGCTGCTCCACCGCGGCCACAACTGAAATCTCACGCGTCGTCACGCCAAGAACCTCCATCAGATCCACAGCGTTGGACTTCGTCCGGTGGGTTGTCCCGAGTCCCGGCATCGTGATTCCGATGATATTATCCCTTGGAATGCCCAGTTTGTCGAATGCCATCACGGTCACCAGAAGTGCCAGTGTGCTGTCAAGGCCACCGGATATTCCCAAAACCGCCTTCTTGCAGTCTATATGCTCCAAGCGGGCGATTAGCCCTGTCGTCTGTATTTGAAGAATCTCCTTGGAGCGCTCGGCGATTTCGGCCGGATCACCCTCTGGAAGGAACGGATGCGGCTCGACATAGCGGTAGAACTTCTTGTCAAAATCCGTCGGAGCGGCCGGCCCAAGGTCGTAGCATGAATATAATCCCGAATATTCACAGGCAGAGGTTCCGTCAGGCGTCATTCCGCGGAATGAATTCTTCTTCTGCCTCAGGACGTTGAGTTTCTCGATGTCAAGATCAGCGAATATCATCGTGTCGTGCAGTTGGAATCTTTCATTCTCAGCCAGCACGTGTCCGTTCTCGCAGATGATGGAGGATCCGCCATAGACTGTGTCCATCGAAGATTCTCCATAACCGGCTGAACAGTAGATGTAGCCTGACACCGTCCGCCCTGACTGGTTGGAGATGAGTTCCTTGCGCTGCTGGTGCTTGGTCATCACCTCGTTGGATGCCGAAATGTTCACAATCACTTGCGCTCCGGAAGGGGCGAGGAACGAAGACGGAGGAATCGGAGTCCAGAAATCCTCACAGATCTCGATTCCGAAAGTGGCGTTCCCGACAGCGAACAGCAGGTTTGGGGAGATGTTGCATCTGTGCCCGCAGTACTTGATGATTGAGTCGAATCCGTCACGGTAATAGTCTTTGCCATCATCAACGAAACGTCCGGTGGCCGAATTGTCGGATCCGAGGAAGTCCGATCCTGAGGCGAACCAGCGCCCCTCGTCGAACTCGGCGTAGGTCGGAAGGTAAATCTTTGGCACGATACCTTTGATGCCTCCGTTGCGCAGGACTATGGCGCAGTTGTAGAGACGACCTCTGAAACGTACCGGGGCGCCAACAACAACGGTGATGTGCTTGCCTCTTGTGAAGTCCCTGATCTTGCCGACAGCCTCCTCCGATTTTGTCAGCAGGAGGTTCTGACCAAAGAGATCAAGGCATGTGTAACCGGTTATGGAAAGCTCCGGAAACACGACAAGCGATGCACCCTCTTCCTCGGCCTTGCCAATCAAGTTGCAGATAGATTCTGCATTATATTCAACATCAGCCACCTTTACCCTTGGCACGGCGGCGGCCACTCTGAACAGTCCTAAATCCATATTCGTGAATAAAATTAAGCGTTTGCCGGGTCGTTCCCGTTGTCGATCTCCTCACGCTCGCGGCGGCGTTTCTGGTTGACACACGTCGCTATCCCACGATACAGAAAATATACTCCGATCAGCAGAATGCAGGCCATCTTCCATGAAAACGGAACTCCATTTATCAAAAGCGCGGAGCCGAATCCGATGATGAAAACCGCAAACACAAAATAAAGAATGTAGACGTATTTCATTTCCAATGAATATTACAGCGATTCTATCATCTTGGTGAACAGTGCGCACATCTTGTCCGCGGCGGCGTCCGCTGCCTTCACGACATCGTCACCATCGTTCACATAGTCAGGGGCATAGTCATCGTGCGCTTCGTTAGTTATCACGGAAACTCCGAACACGGGAATATTCGAGTGCCTGGCGACGATTACCTCCGGAATTGTTGACATCCCAGTGGCGTCACCTCCGATCGTGCGGATGTACTTGTACTCGGCCGGCGTCTCGTATGTAGGACCAGTTCCGCCGTAATAGACTCCTTTGTGGAGTTTTATGCCCAGCTCTCCTGCGATCTTCTCAGCCTTGGCGATCAATCCGAGGTCGTAAGGTCTTGTCATGTCCGGGAACCGTGGCCCGAAATCGTCAAGGTTCGGACCGATCAGCGGGTTAGGCAGTTGGTTGATGTGGTCTGTGATGATCATCAGGTCCCCGACCTTGAAGTCATAATTGACACCGCCTGCCGCGTTCGACACGAACAGGTACTTGATCCCGATTACCTTCATCACTCGGATAGGAAGGGTGACAAGTTCCATCGGGTAACCCTCGTAATAATGGATTCGTCCCTGCATCGCAATGACGGTCTTGCCGCCAAGCTTGCCGATGATGAAATTGCCTTTGTGGCCGATGGCCGTGGAGACCGGAAATCCCGGTATTGTCTTGTAAGGTATTGTCAGCGGATCGCTTATGCTGTCCGCCAGTTTTCCAAGACCGCTGCCCAGCACGATGCCGACCTCTGGCTTGAGGTCGCCGAGTTGCTGTTTGAGATATTCAGCGGCTCCGTAGATTCTTTCTGCTCTTGGATCCATATTTTTATATTCATTGATAATAGCATCGGGCGGAGGTTCCGCACATGCCGTTGGTTATTGTTTGTATTCGATTTCGTTAAGGACAGTCCGCGCTCCCTTGAGGATCATCTTTTCACCAAACACATTTCTGTCACGCATCACGAATTTTCCGCCGGCGATAAGTGAGGAAATGCAATCGCTGTGTGCCGAGTAGATGAAATTCGCCAGGAAGGGACCGGGGGAGAGGAAGAAGGTGTTGTCAGTGTCAACAATCTGGATGTCAGCTTCGTAACCCTCCTCGATTTTTCCGGTCTTGAGGCCGAGCGCCTTGGCTCCGTTGATGGTAGCCATGTCCATGAGAGTCTGTAACGGCAATGCAGAAGGATCTTTTCTCCACGCTTTCTGGAACAAGGCCGTGGTCTTCATCGCTTCCAGAATATCCAGATTGTTGGACGATGCACATCCGTCCGTGCCGAGGCAGACATTCGCTCCCGCGTCAGTAAGTTCTTTCCACTTGAATTTGTAGCCGGAGGCTAGTTTGGTGTTGGAGTTGATGTTGTGCACACAGTTCACATGATATTTGCCCAACAGTTCGATGTCGTGGTCTGAAAGCCAGAGCGTGTGCGCTGCGATGACATCCGGCCCAAGCACTCCGAGAGCCTCAAGATATTCGACAGGGGAGAGTCCTCCGTGTGCGGCCTTGCAGTCAAGATCCTCGCGTTCTGACTCAGCCAGATGGATGTGAATCTTCAGATTATGCCTGCGGGCATATTCAGTGGCCCAGAGAATCAGGTCCTCACTGACAGAGTATATTGAATGGATGCCGATTGTGAAAATAGACCGTGAGTTCCATCCAGGTACAGTATCATGCATTTCAATGCACTGCTCCTTTTCCCTTTCGGCCTCGGCAGGGTCATTGTGATTTAGAAATAGATAGGAGACGGCGGCTCTGAGGTCCATCTCAGACGCAGCTATCCTTGCTGTTGGTGAGAACCAGTAATGATCATTGAATGTGGTGGTCCCCGTTTTGATCATCTCAAGCGCGGCAGTTTTTGTTCCCCAGTAGATGAATGGTGCGTCAAGCTTTGACTCTATGGCCCAGATATGTCCCAGCCAATCCTGAAGAACCATATCCTCGCCGACACCTCTCATCAGGGACATCGCGGCGTGTGTGTGCATGTTGATGAATCCCGGAACCGCCACCTTGCCCGTACAATCAACTGTCTCGACTCCGGAGGCCGCTTCCCTGTACTCATCAGAGTGCGGAGCGATTCTTTTGATCAATCCGTCCGCGATGGTGATGTCCACCTGCCGACCCTCCAAAGTGATGTTTCTAAGCAGAATCTTGTCCATAATTGAATATGTCTAAGAAACTATTAATTACATTTAACAAATAGTCTAAATTTGTCAAATATAGTAAAAATATGGTATATATTTTTGATTCGTCCGATTACTTGCAGATACTTTCGGACTGTTGAAAGAAAAAGAGTGACTGAAAACTTTCAGTCACTCTCGATAAAACATGCAGCCAAGAGGAATTATTCCGCGTAACTGGCTTTTACGAAGTCAGAGTTAAGAAGATAATCGGCGCACATCTTCATGCTTTCCTTCCAGTCACCATTGGTGAAAGCTTCAATCTCAACCACAAAATCCTTCATGCCGGCAACGGCGGCATTCTTGAATATGGCGTCGAAGCCAACCATGCCGCTCTCGCCAAGCTCTCTGTGGTCCTTGATGTGGAGAAGTGTGAAACGGCCTGGATACTTTTTGAAAAGTTCAACAGGATATGCCTTTCCCATCACGGTCCAGTACACGTCCATCTCGTAGAATACCTTCTCAGGATCCGTGTTCTCAAGCATATATTCATATATGACGGTGTCATCTATTTTTTTGAACTCATGTGAGTGGTTGTGATAGCCGAAAAGCATTCCGTTCTCCTTGCATTTGGCTCCGATGGCGTTGAAGTAATCGCAGTAGGTCTTGAGGCCTTCAAGGGTCTCGGGAACCTTGAAGCTAGGGCAGACAATGTATTTGCATCCGGCTGCCTTGTGGGCGGCTATGGCCTGATCCCACCACTTCATTGACTCTGAGAAGTCTCCAGATGCGAGTTCCTCATCGCTAAGGTTGTGACCTATGTGGGTGGAAAGGGATTTCAGTCCGGCAGCCTCAAGGTCTGCCTTGTATTGTTCAGGATCGACTCCGTAGAGTTTACCATCTGAGTAGCAAGCCGCTTCAACAGATGTGTAGCCCATCTCGGCGAGGGCCTTGAAAGCCTCCTCGTGGTTCTGGGCGTACTTCTCAGGATTGCCGATCACGTCCCTGATGCTGTAGAGCTGGACGCTGATTTCCTTTTTTACCGGGTTCTCGGCCTTATTCTCAGCACAAGATGCCGTGCCGAGAATAAGAGCCGAGGCAATAAGTATAAGATTGGTCTTTCTCATTAGTCTAGAACCTTTACGCGGATGTTACGATACCATACATCGTCACCGTGATCCTGGAGACCGATGTAGCCTTCGTGGTTGTCACCACCGCAGTTGTTCAGGAGTTCGAACGCGAGAGGCCACTTCTCCTGTGAGAACTTGGAGGCCTGGAGCATGTCTGTCCACTGTGGGGTCCAGAGGTGATATTCAACCACGTTGACTCCGTTCTGTCCGTGCACTACGGTTCCTTTGTAAACCATGATCTTGGCGGTGTTCCACTCCCCGAAAGGTTTCTGGTTCTGTGGCTTGGCCGGGATCATGTCGTAGAGGGAAGCCGACTGGCGGTTGCCATCGATTCCGAGCATCGCGTCAGGGTGGTTGGCATTGTCAAGAACCTGATACTCAGGAGAAGAAATGTAGATTGGTGACCACTTTGTGGTGCTGTCCGCATTGTATTCCTTTATTTCTTGAGCAAGGTAGAGGATTCCGGAGTTGCCGCCCTTGGAAATCTTCCATTCAAGCTCAAGCTGGAAGTTCTGGAACTTGTGGGCGAAAATCAGGTCGCCTCCCTCGCCGGTCTGGCCCTCGCCGGTGCCGGTGCCGGAGAACTTGATGCAGCCATCCTCTACTGTCCAGCGTGAAGGAACGTTGTCCTTGCCGTAGCCGCGCCATCCGTTAAGAGTCTCACCATCGAAGATCACATAGTAGCCGTCTTTGTCCTGAGGAACAGAGGCAAGGTCAACCTGTGGCTTCTCTACGCTGATGTAGGCAGGTGCGCCTTCTTTTTCCACTTTTGTCTCGACTGTCTCTGTTCCGGTCCACTGGAGTTCAGCCGGAGCAGTGGTCTTTTTTTTGCCGTTACCGCAGGAAACCGCGCTTATGATCAACGCCACGGCTACGGAAGAGTAAATAATCTTCTTCATATTCATTATTATTTATAAGTTAATTATTCTGGCATTTCCGGAAGCTCATAACCGTTGCGGTACTGACGCTTGATGAGGCTGGCGGCGAATTCGCGAGCGTTCATCGGATCGGTGTATTTGTTCTGGAACGTAGGGTGACCGTCGTGGATCGAGAAACCGTCCTTCTCAAGGATCTTGATAGTGGCGTCGGCCGGGATGTTGGTGAACTCCATCTTTTGACCATCCCATTCGAGGATCTGGTTAAGGGCCTGAAGCCTTACAGCGGCCACTCCGAGGTCAACCATCTCGACAAACGGACCAGCCTCGCTGAAGTCAGATGCCGCCGGGATTCTTGAATCCGGATCCTCCTTGCAGGCGCGGATCCAGTCTTGCTGGTGTGAGAGGGTCACCTCGCGGAGAACATGAGGCACCTCTGGCTTCCTTCCGGAGACGAGGATAGGGTCCCTTCCGTAGGTTCCAGCGATCATGATGTCCTTTGTTCCGTAGAAAATGCTGCATCCTCCGCTGATGTTAAGGTTGAATCCGGCAGGAAGCCCCTCCGGTCTCTCCGGCTTGAAGCCGCCGTCATACCAACGGATGTCAACCTCCGGCATGGCGAGCTTGGCCATGTTCTCTCTGGCCGGGAATGTCAGGTGGATCATTTCCGCGCTAGGACAGCAGTCGGTCAGGACATTTGTGGAACTGGCCTCCACCTTGGTTGGGTAACCGAGCTTCAGACCCTTGAATGGAACATGCATGATGTGACATGCCATGTCACCCATTGCTCCTGTGCCGAAGTCCCACCAGCCACGGAAGTTCCATGGGGTGTATATGGAGTTGTAAGGACGCATTGGGGCAGGTCCGATGAAGGATTCCCAGTTGAGAGTTGAAGGAATTTCCTCAACCTTTGTCGGCCTTTCAAGACCTTGCGGCCAGATTGGACGGTCTGTGAAGCAGTCGACTCTCTTAACCTCGCCGATCTCTCCGTTCCAGAGCCATTCAATGGCTTTCCTTGTGCCGGCGCTGGAGGCTCCCTGGTTACCCATCTGAGTAGCCACGCGGTATTTCGCGGCGAGTTTGGTCAGAAGCCTTGCCTCATAGACGGTGAGGGTGAGTGGCTTCTCGACATAGACGTGCTTTCCAGCTGCCATGGCCTGCGCCGCGATGATGGCGTGAGTGTGGTCGGCTGTGGCAATCATCACAGCGTCAGCCTTGTCCAGCATCTCATCGTACATCACGCGGTAGTCATTGTACTTCTTAGCCTGGGGGTACTTGTTGAACACGTGGTCAGCGTACTTCCAATCCACGTCACAGAGTCCGATGATGTTCTCGGTCTCCATCTCAGCCAGGTCAGCCGCTCCGCGGCCTCCGATGCCGACACCGAGAATGTTCAGTTTGTCGTTGGCCGCGACTTTCTTTTTCTTTTCTTTCTTAGGCGTCTTCTCACCGGCGATGATGATGTTCGGAGCGACCGCAAGTCCGGCGGCCACGGCTGTTCCTGTTTTCAGGAAAGAGCGTCTTGACATGTCTTTGCTCATTTCAGTGTTGTGTTTTTTATGTGTTAAACTGATAAGTCCGTGTCGTTTTGCAAACGACCCACTAATTTAGGCATTAATCGAATAAAAAACAAAAATTGTAGTTTGTTTTTGGGCGAAGGCAGAGTCAAAAAGCAAGTG
>DCCQ01000046.1:0-8852 GCA_002314195.1 Bacteroidales bacterium UBA1077
GGTTACATCGCTTTCACAGACGCCAACGATGCTGAGAAAGTATTCATTTACAGATAATCTCTGTGCTGTTTTGATGGTGGCGCTGTTCCTATGGGCGGCGCCATCTTCATATTCACGTCCCCTTAGGGTCGCTTTCGTTGGAGATCCGCAGGCGGACGGGATGCGGCAGCTTGAATATTGCCGGAAAACCGTCTACAAGGAACTCCGTGAGAGGAAAGATCTTGATCTGGTGATAGTTCTTGGCGATCTCGTGAATGACGATGTCTCGCTTCTGGAACCGACCAAGGCCAGCCTTGATTCCCTGCCTTGCCCTTGGTTCTGCGTGCCGGGTAATCATGACCGGGATGTCTATCCGGTGGTTGACGGCCGGAAGCGGCCCCGGGACATCAGCACCTACCGCAAGGTCATCGGCTACGAGGACACCACCTTTGTCAAGGGTGGGATCCGCTTCATCCTGATGAACGATGTTCGGCTCGGGGGCAAGGAATATGAAGGCGGCTTCCGGGATTCGCAGAAGCATTGGCTTGACTCTATTCTCCGTGCCACACCAAAGAATATGCTCGCGGTGCTTTCCGCGCATATTCCTTTCACCCAGTTCACCGCCAAGGACTCTCTGTCCGCCATTCTGGCAGTCCATCCGAACCTTCTTCTGATGAGCGGACACACGCACAAGGTTTGCCGGGATGTCTTTGAAATCCGTCCGTCCGAACGTTCTCATGATTCTGTTCATAGACATTACGACCGTGCCTTTGCATCTTCCGGAAGACCTGACACTGAATATTCTGATGAACATTCCTCTTGTTCTTCCGGAAAAGTTTTCGCAGTTTCGGCCGGTGACGGATTCGTGGAGGTTCCTGAAGTTCAGGCCGGCGCTACCTGCGGGACATTCTGGCTCGGTGTCAAGGGCGAGGATGGATTCCCGGACGCCACGATGGTCTGTGGCTCTCCGAGAGGTTACTTTGTGGCGGACTTCAAACGGAACGGGAAATATTCATTGGCCTACAAGAAAGTCTTGGGACAAGATGTCGCTTCGGCTTGGTTTTTGGGCGATTCTTTGTTGGTAGTCAACGTGTTCGGTGGCGCGCCTGGCGGCCGTGTCTCTGTCAGGATTCCCGGGCGGAAAGGATGGCTGTCCGCTGTCCGTGAGGAGAGGCCGGCTCCGGATGCCCTTGCGGTCATAGAGAGGAACAAGTCTATTCCACGGAAAATCGGCAAGGTCCGGAATCCTGAATATCTTCCGATGAGAAAGGTGAACTCCCCTCATGTCTGGTCAGTAAGGTTGAGCGAGTCGTTGGATGCTTCTTATGCCGACAGCGTCAAGGTAAGTCACACCAGTCAAGGTAGTCAGTATGGCGCATCTATGTCAGGATCTGTCAAGATTCGCTACAAGGATCCTTGCATGAGCTTCAATGCCACAGTTCCGTTGAGGTTTTTCCCATGACTCCCGATTTTAACTCTAAATCCGTGGCTTAGACCATTCTTTTCATTAAAAATGCTTATTTTTGCAACCGGGAAAGTTGTCTGCGTTACTTCCGATGTGGCGACCGCTTCTTTCTCCGGTTTGTATATTGTCTAAAGAAAGACGGTTTTGGCAAGGAAAAAGCAAAGCTCTTCGGCTCCTGATCCGGAATATCTCAAAAAGCGCAAGGCTTCGCTCCGGCGCACCCATCGTCAGGTTATTTACTTGAACGATAAGGAATTGGCTGCCGTGAAGGAGTATTGTGACCGCTTCGGTGTCAAGGAACGCTCCACCATCTTCCGCGAAGCCGCCATGGAGCGCATCCTTGCCCAGCTGGATGACAGCCATCCGACGCTGTTCTAGCGAACAGCGTCGGATTCTCCACCCCTCCAACCCCCTGCGCCCCCTTCTTCTCAATCTTCTTTGCAACTTCTATCCCGGCTTTTATTCCCGGTCTCCTTTTTCAGCAACCTTCCCGAACTCTCTTTCCAACTTTCTTCTCAGCAACTTTTCCCTCTTCATTCTCCTTGACCTTTTCCTGTTCCGTTAATCAATTTCTTAATGACTAGCCTCCGGTTCCGAAACCGGTGGGCACTAGTACATGCGGGTGTACTTCCTATCTGTGACCTCATATGGATCCAGTTCCCGCAGCCTTCATATTTCCGTTTTGGTCTGAATGTAAAAATGGCGGCAACAAATCCGTATCATAGCGCTGTGTGGTGGGCGTTGTTATGCCACCTATCGTTTTTGAAGGCATAGGCGGCACATTGATGCCCTTTAGACTGCATTTTGCACGGTGTGGTCTGCCGCCATATTCACAACCTAACGCTGAAGAGAGTCTGTAAGCAATAAGCGTCCTACCCCGTGACGAAATTGTCACAACGTACCAAGCACTCTAATCGGTGGAGAATCTGGTCGGGTACACCAAGCATTATATATTCATGAATGACAAAACTGTGGTTGTGGATGTGGTGTGTTGGCTGTGCGGATGGATTACATAATCGTCTCTTGATGCGCGTAAAGTCTTTTGCGGATAATCTTCGTTGGATTCTTTACGAGCCATATTCCGATGTTATTTTTTGACCACATTATCAAGCATAACACCACAATTTTATGTTTTTTATGAATAATTACGTTTTTGCAGGTTATTTTCGTGAACCATTGCGGCAGCGTGAGAACCTTGTATTCGGATGGTTATTAGTCAACTATGTCGCCTTTGGCGCTTACCCTTAAATTATTGGTTTATGGCCCAGACTTATTCAAATGATTTCTTCGATCCGGTCAGCGATTGCTATCATTGCTATACTGATGGCAGCTGTGCCGACACGATGTTCCCTGACACAGACGCAAAAGTCTATGGGATGAATGTGATCCCGGCACTGGCACGTAAGGCCGGAGTAGTTGTCCTGGCCTTTGTTCTGATGGACAATCATGTGCATTTCTGTCTTTATGGCACAGAGGAGAACTGCCGCCGGTTTATGAAACTGTACGTTTTCGCTGTGGCCAACTATTTGACCAAGAGATTCGGACGAGAAGACAAAGGACGAGGATTCCTGTATTCTCTGCTGCCGGTGACCACAAAGGGACAGCTTATGAAGACCATAGCCTACATATTCAGAAATCCATTGGCAGCCGGTTTTGACAGGATGCCTTCTGAATATCCTTGGTCAAATGCCTCGGATTGCTTTGTGACGCCAAGGGACGCGCGGCATGTTAATTCAAAAGTAGGTGCTTCCGGCGTGGCTGCGGCGACTCCACGCTCACGGCGATCTGATCCTGTGAATGGAAATAATGATTGTTGTGAATATGCAGTGCCGTACCTTGCGCGAAACAAGCGGACCATCGGCGACCTGACGATGGTTGGGCGGCGGAATGTCTTGAAAGTCAGGCATGAATATCCCTCTGAATGGACTTTTGATGAATATGGAGTCATCTGTACGAGGCAATATTCAGGAGGACAGATTGTGGAGAAGAAAATCTTCGGGAGTGTGAGAAGATTCCTTTATTTTCTGGCGATGAAGTGCGAGGATGAGGTCAATGATTCCATGCTCAGGAATAGGGGAGTATTCCTGGGTGACGCTGATGTCCGTAGCCGCGCCAAGGCCTTGAGCCAGGAAAAATTTGGCCGTCAAGACATCCGCCAGTTGCCTCTCGACCAGAAAATTCATCTGGTGCGCGCGCTTAGGAAAACGATGAGTTGTCCCAACACCCAAATGGCTCGTGTCATCGGTGAACCGGTCAAAAACTGGATCGGATTCGTTTAGTGTAGGCGATTGTCAGAAGAATCAGCCAAGAATCTTCAAATAAACAAATCAAAACAGTTCGTCTGGTTCGCTGAATGTTGCCTGAATGTTGCCTGAATGTTGCCTGAATGTTGCCTGAATGTTGCCTGAATGTTGCCTGAATGTTCGCTGAATGTTGGCTGAATGTTGGCTGAATTCGAGACTTTGCCAGACATTGTGTCTGTGATTTGTAAAATGGCGGCAAACAATGTGCTTTTCAGAGCGTTCTATTCGGTATGATTGTGCCACCTAACCATTCAGAAGGCATAGGCGGCATATAATACACATTTGGCTGCGTGTATTGAAGGTGATCATGCCGCCGTTTTGAAAAACAAAAAAAACAACCGATGCGGAGGGCCACATCGGTCGGCATATTCATCATGATTGTTGTTTTACCTTCGGTCGTTGAGGAAGGAGAGGTAGTAGAGGAGGGTGGCGAGGGAACCGACTGCTGCGATGACGTAGGTGTAGGCTGCCCATTTGAGAGCGTCGATGGCCATCGGGCGGGTCTCGTAGTTGGTGATTCCGGCGTTCTCAAGCCAGTTGACAGCGCGGTGGCTGGCGTTGATCTCGACAGGGAGGGTCACGAAACTGAAAAGAGTTGTCAATGCGAAGAGAACCACGCCGGCTATCAACACCGGATAACTGTGGAACATGGAAACCAATATCACACCTGCCAGAAGAACCCACTGGACAATTCTGCTTGAAAAACTTACGACCGGCACAAGAGCCGTGCGGAGTCTGAGCGGCAGATAGCCCTTCGCGTGCTGAAGAACGTGGCCGCATTCGTGAGCCGCCACCGCCGCGGCAGCGACACTGTTTGAGTTGTAAACCGCTTCACTGAGGTTCACTGTCTTTGTCTGAGGGTTGTAGTGGTCAGTCAGCCTTCCAGGGATGCATGTGACTTTCACATCGGTTATGCCGTTGTCTGCCAGCATCTTGGTGGCGATTTCGGCTCCCGTCATCCGATTGTTCGTGGGAACGCGGGAATATTTCTCAAATCTGCTTTGAAGCATGCTTTGCACAATCTGACCGAGGATCATGACCACGATCATAAGTATCCAGATGGAACCAGTACTCATATTCTCAAATAATTTTTAGAATGTCTCAGGGCTGGCAATTGCCCGATGTAAATTTACCTGTAACATGTGATTGCCCACCTCAGCACACCTATCAACTAATGCGCCAGACTCCAAATGTAGAAATAATGGCGGAGATTTTGACAGAAAAACAGTAATTTTGTCAGAATATTTGCCCAGAATATGTCAAATGGCGTAACAGATTTTTCAAGGTTGGAGTTGAATCTCCAGAATTGCTTGGATAACTATAGATATTTCCGCTCCAAATTGAAGCGGACGACCAAACTGCTTGTTTTGGTGAAGGCCAACGCCTATGGCCATGGCGCCGTGGAGTTTGCCTTGATGATGCAGAACGCCGGAGCGGACTATCTTGCGGTGGCGCTTCCCGTTGAGGGAATCGAACTGCGGCAGGCCGGAATCAGTCTGCCGATTCTGGTGCTGACAGCCGGAACGGACTATTTCGATGAGATCATAGACAACCATCTTGAGCCCGGAATTCCGAACCTCTACACCTTGAAAGCACTTGTCTCCACCTTGCAAAGCCGCGGTATGGAGGACTTCCCGATCCACATCAAACTCGACACCGGAATGCATCGCCTCGGCTTCATGACCAGCGAGTTGGATGAACTCATTGGATATCTAGGGACGCATTCCGAAGTAAGGGTCAAGTCGGCATATTCACATCTTGCTGCCGCTGAGGACCCTGCTATGGATCAGTTCACCTTGGGGCAGATTTCGATGTTTGAGAACAATGCTGCCAGAATTGACGCGGCTCTGGGCTACCACCCTATGTGGCATATTCTTAACTCCGCCGGAATAGAGCGTTTCACGCGCTTTCAGCATGACATGGTGCGACTGGGGGTGGGAATATATGGCATCAGCGCCTTGCCTGATGTCCGTCTGAAACCGGTCGCTTCCCTAAAAGTGAAGATCTTGCAGATTAAGGAATTGAAACCTGGCGATGGCGCCATCGGTTATGGGCAGCATGGCATCATCGCACCTTCTGGCACACGGATCGCCACGATTCCGGTGGGTTACGCCGATGGAATCGACCGCCATCTGGGCTGCGGCCACGCCAGCTTTTCGCTGAACGGCCACCGTGTGCCCACAATCGGCAACATCTGCATGGATATGTGCATGATTGATGTGACCGGAGTTCCGGCCGAGGTAGGGGACACCGTGACAATATTCGGTGAAGATCCTACCGTGAGCGAACTTGCTCAAATTCTGGGCACAATCCCTTACGAGATAATGGCTTCGGTTCCTCGTAGGATAGAGAGGGTGATTATCCGTGGTCGTTAAGGTACTGATACTTAATTATGTTCTGTCAGACCAGACGCATCTTCGCGTATTTCAGCAGCAGGACTTTATCGCCATAATGGTCGAAAGCGATCTTGGCTTTGAGGTCGGGGACTGAACCGGTGATCTCAAGTATTTTGCCTTGGCCGAAGCGGTTGTGCTCGATGCGTTGGCCGACCTTGAAATCGGACATCGGAGCAGGGACAAAATCGGCATCGGAAATCTTTGGCGGCAACGGCCGGTTCCTCAGAGCCTCTATCTTTGAAGCGGTGTCGGAAGGCCTCGGAGTTGAGACGGGCTTGCGCTCGTACCTGACGCTGCCTGAAGAACCGTATGGATTGCTTCCACCCATTCCGTATTTATTTGCCGTACTGCTGCCTCCTCCGGGCCGGCCTGAAGATGCGCCGCCGGAATTGCCCCCGAACCGGCCGGATGATCCACTCCCGGAGCCGAACCTATTTGCTCCAAAGCCTGAAACACCGGAAAAACGCCCTGAACCAAAATTGGAGCTATTGTTGGAGTCTCTGGAGAAGCGCCCGGAGCCGAATCCACGGGAGCCAAACCCGCCGAAATCATCGAAGTCACGTGAGTCCTCGCCGGAAAAACTGTCGTTCTTCAGCGGATTGGCGATGTACTTGGTGTCTATCTCCTTAATGAAGCGGCTCGGGGAGTTGGACTCATGCTTGCCGTTGCGCATTCTGGTGTTGGCGAACGAAAGGCTGACGGCTTTCTTGGCTCTTGTCATGGCGACGTAGAACAGGCGGCGCTCCTCCTCGATGTCGGCAGGAGAGGCCAGCATTCCTCCGGACGGGAATATGTTTTCCTCCAGACCGGCCACGAAAACGTACGGGAACTCCAGGCCTTTTGCCGAATGCACGGTCATCAGGGCGATCTTGTTGTTCGTGTCCTCCTCATCATCCACGTCCACGTTGGACAGCAGGGATATGTTCTCAAGGAACGCTCCGAGGGTGAAGACAGGATATTCAACCTCGGAATCCTCCTCGGCCTGCCCTTCCGACATTAAGTCGCGGAGATAACTGTCCCGCTGCTCCTCAATGAAATGGGTTACGCTGTTGATGAGCTCCTCGACATTGGATGCCCTTGACTGCGCCTCGATTGACGGGTCGTTCTTGAAGAATGCGTGCAGGCCGCTGGCGTTGGAAATGCCGAGGGCCAGCTCGTCTGCATCTGTGGATGCCTCTTTGGCTGCAAATCCGTCAATCATCTCGCAGAAAGATCGGATCTTCGCCACGGCTGCCTGCTTGAGGCCGTAGTCCGCGAATTTCTCTGAATATGCCGCCTTGAACAGCGAGCATTTGAGGTCGAAGGCCATGGCTGCCAAAGCGTTGAGCGAGGTCTCGCCGATCCCTCTTGCCGGAGTGTTCACGATCCTCTTGAAGGACTCGTCATCGTTGACATTCACGACCAGCTTGAGGTAGGCCATCATGTCTTTGACCTCGGCCCTGTCGAAGAACGAGTTGCCGGAGTAGATCATGTACGGCAGGTTCCTCTTCCTGAGCGCCTCCTCCAAGGCTCTGGACTGGGAATTTGTCCTGTAGAGAATAGCGAAATCCTGGTACTGGGCATGGTCGGACTGCATCCTGTCCACAATCTCAGAAGCGATGGTGACGGCCTCGTCCTGTTCCGACCAACTTTTCAGAAGACGGATCTTCTCACCTTCCTCCCCGACGGCCACACAGGTTTTCGGAATCCTGTTCTCATTCTTGGCTATCAGTGAGTTGGCGGCGTTCACGATGTTCGCTGTCGAACGGTAGTTCCTCTCCAAACGGAAAATCCGGCACTCAGGATAGTCCTTCTTGAAATTAAGAATATTCTCGATCTTCGCTCCACGGAAAGCATAGATGGATTGCGAGTCGTCACCCACGACGCAAAGATTACGATGCTTTTCGGTTAACTTTTTGAGAATCAGGTATTGTGCGAAATTAGTGTCCTGGTACTCGTCCACGAGGTAGTAGTCGAACCGGGACGCTATCGCCTCCTTTGCCTCCGGAAAATCCCGAAGCAGGATATTCATATTCAGTAATATGTCATCGAAGTCCATCACCCCCGAATTCTTACACTTCTCGGCGTAGCGGGAGTAGATGTCGCATATTCTTGGCTTCCGGGCGTGGGTGTCGTTGATGATAGCCTGCTGGTTGTTCCGGTAGGCTGCGGCGGTGATGAGGTTGTTCTTCGCCATGGATATTCTCGACAGGACATCCTTTGGCTTGTAAACCTTGTCTTCCAGGCCCAGCTCCTTTATGCAAGCCTTTATGCCGCTCACCGAATCGCTCGTGTCGTAGATGGTGAACGAGGAGGGGTAGCCGAGCAAGGCGGCATATTCCCTTAGAAATCTTATGAATATGGAGTGGAAGGTGCCCATAAAGAGCCTTCGTGCCTTCCGTTCGCCGACCATGACGGCGATCCTCTCCTTCATCTCCGTGGCCGCCTTCTTCGTGAAGGTCAATGCCATTATTCTCGCGGGGTCGCACCCCCTCTCCAGAATGTAGGCGATCCTGCTCGTCAACACTCTTGTCTTTCCTGATCCCGCACCAGCCACTATCAGCACCGGTCCGTCCACACTGCCGACCGCCTTCTTCTGCTCGTCGTTCAGCCCTTCAAAAATAGCGCTCTCATTCTTTTCCATATCGAACACGAAAATACGGAATTTTTCCCAATAGTAAGCACCAAAAATATGTTGGCGAATATTTAGAAGCTGTTTTGAATTGTTTG
>DCCQ01000046.1:9039-14419 GCA_002314195.1 Bacteroidales bacterium UBA1077
AAATAAATCAAAACAGCTTCTAAATTGTTGGAAATGAACAAGGAAAGACAATGGACATCCCGACAGATCAGAGAATTTTTTGCGGCTGGGATTGATGAGGCTCTTGAAATCATCACTTATGAGTTTCGTGGTCAGAAAGACGTTGACGGCAATCCTGCCATATTGCATCCTCCCGCAGTCGGTATGGATGGAATGAATGCCAATGAGAAGTCTGTCGGATTCCTGCACGATTTGATCGAAGACTGTGACTGGAGCGTTGAAGACCTCCGGGCTGAGGGTTTTCTGGATGAGGTGGTCGAAGCCGTGGATATTTTAACCCATCGAAAAGAGGATGAGTCTTATGATGAGTACGTCAATAAAATAGTCGCCTCTGGCAATCGTCTGGCAATAAATGTTAAACTAAATGATCTCCATCACAATCTGCAACGGGGCAAGGCATCCTATGACGCGGCCGTTGTCTCCAATGACGCGGCCAAACTAAAAGAAATTGAACGCATAAACACCAAGCATGCAAAGGCCTTGGATGTTATAATCAAGGCTGGTTATATTCCGTCAGTTTCTTAGCTTTCGTACGCGCAAGTGGATGAATCGGATAGCCTTTTTTGCTTAGCCCCAGGCACCAATATTTGCATGGTGGCGCAGGTAATGCTTCTTTTATAGCACTGATAACTTCGGGAAAGAATTCTTTGCAATATTCAATCGAATTGCCAAAACAGAACAGGACATTATGGATACGACCATGGCGCTTTTGTATAAGGGATTTGATTTCCTCGATATTATCCTTAGGAAGAGGTCTGCCATCTATATTCTTTAACCGAGATGGATTTTTTTCGATTACAGGTGTCAGATTAACGAACAGTACGCTATCATATTCCGTATTACCTTCCTTATTGCCAATGACCAGCTTGCATACGCTGCGGACAGTCCGGCCAAAGGATCGCTCTTCCGGGTCTGTTTTACCTCCAGGATTAACTCCTACGACCAAAATGGTGTTTTTGGGCGTTTCTGTCCAGGATAACTCAAGAGAATAACGGTATTTGTCCTTCTTCCAATCGTTGGCAAGACAGAAAAGTGTTTTGCCATCTTTTTTTTCACATTCAAATGGGATTGCTTTCATCGGTACTTTAGCCTTGGTTCTACTATGCGAATATAGAAAATAATATCGAATAAACAAATATGATAATTTAAACCTGCAACTGCAAGATGTTTTTCGGATTTGCGTGGATAATTGTTATATTTGCAGGTTGTAAAAAATATGGTTGTATTACAATCAACACTTATTATATGTCAAACATCATCGATTTGAAAAAGGGTCTGAACATTCCGATCAGCGGAGCGGCGGCCCTAGAAACAAAGAAGACGATCATGCCTGACACTGTCGCCATCAAACCGACGGATTTCAAAGGGTTCTCCCCGAGACTCCTCGTGAAGGAAGGTGACAAGGTTCTGGCAGGATCCCCTGTTTTGGCAGACAAGCAGCACCAGGACATCCTTCTGACCTCTCCGATAAGCGGAACGGTCGCCGGTATTGTCAGGGGAGAGAAGAGAAAACTTCTTGCAGTACTCGTGAAGGCTGACGGAACCAATGAGGCCGTCGATTTCGGAGCCAAGAATCCTTCCGGTCTGAAGGCCGAGGAGGTGAAGGAAGTCCTTCTCAAGAGCGGTCTGTGGCCATTCATCATTCAGAGGCCTTACGGAATCATCGCCGATCCGGCTTTGACACCTAAGGCTATTTTCGTGTCCGCATTCTATACGGCTCCTCTCGCGGCTGACGCCGAGTTTGCCTTCAAGGATGAAGTGGCAGCCATTCAGGCCGGTGTCACGGCGGTGTCCAAACTCGCCAAGGTGCATGTCTGCGTGAACAGTGAGGCTTCCGCCTTTGCCAAGCTCACCGACGCAACCGTTCACACGATCAATGGCAAGAAACATCCTGCCGGCAATGTGGGCGTGCAGATCAGCCACATCTCTCCTATAAAGAAAGGTGAGACTGTCTGGACTCTTTCTCTGCTCGCGCTTGCGGCCATCGGAAAACTGCTCAAGACAGGCAAGCTGGATCTTACCCGCAAGGTGGCTGTGACCGGTCCTGTCGCAAAGAACGCCTCATACGTTGTCACCCTCCCTGGAATGCCGATCAAGGCTCTGGCTGGTTACTACGACAACAGCGTGGAGACCCGTTTCATCAGCGGCGATGTTCTCTCCGGTGAAAATGTCGGCGAGGACGGTTATCTCGGATCCTTCGACAATCAGGTGACCTTCATTAAGGAAGGCCGCGAAAGGGAAGTGCTTGGATGGGCGAAACCTTTCAGGTTCAACCAATTCAGCTCTTCGATGACTTACTTCTCATGGCTTCTGCCTAAGAAGAAGTACAACATGGACACCAATACCCATGGTGGGGTCCGCGCGTTCGTGGTTTCGGATGTATATTCAAAGGTTCTCCCTATGGATCTTTTTCCTGTCTATCTGATCAAGGCCTGCCTTGCCGGGGACATCGAGAAAATGGAGCAGTTCGGTATCTATGAGGTTCTTCCTGAGGACTTCGCCCTTTGCGAGTTCGTGGATCCTTCAAAGAACGACATCCAGGCTATCATCAGCAAGGGAATCGACCTCATGATAAAGGAAATGGCTTAAAGGATTATCGCTATGGAAGAAAACACAGTAAAACCAGGCCTTTTTGAAAAAGGCGGTAAGTTGGGGTGGCTGCATTCTACATGGGATGCCTTTGACACCTTCCTTCGTGTTCCTGCTACCGTGACAGCAAAAGGCGCTCACGTCAGGGACGCTGTCGACATCAAGAGAATCATGATCATCGTTGTGCTGGCCGTTGTTCCGGCCGCCCTTTTCGGCATGTGGAACGTCGGCTATCAGCACAATCTCGCAGTAGGAGACCTTCCGGGATTCTGGAACCAGTTCTTCTGGGGATTCCTCAAAGTTCTCCCCCTCTACCTCGTTTCCTACATCGTAGGTCTCGGCATCGAGTTCGCCTCTGCCCAGATCAAGGGTGAGGAGGTCAACGAGGGTTACCTCGTCTCAGGTATGCTCATCCCGCTGATCGTCCCTGTGGACGTTCCTCTCTGGATGCTCGCCATCGCTGTAGCCTTCGCTGTCATATTCGGTAAGGAAGTGTTCGGTGGCACAGGAATGAACTTCCTGAACCCGGCTCTCCTTTGCCGTGCGTTCCTGTTCTTCTCTTATCCAAGCGCGATGTCTGGATCTGAGGTTTGGGTTGCTCCACGCTGCGGTGCTGACGCCATCTCTGGTGCCACACCTCTTTCTTATCTGACTGAGGGTCAGGGCGCTCTTGAGGCAATCAACAATGCGGGATTCAGTTTTTGGGACATGTTCGCCGGAACTATTCCGGGTTCTGTAGGTGAGACTTCAGTGATCGCCATCCTTATCGGTGCCGTCATCCTCATCTGGACCGGTGTCGCAAGCTGGAAGGTCATGGTATCATCTGTTGCCGGTGTTCTGCTTGTAGGTTGGCTCGGCAATGTCTGCGGAGCCACTGACGTTCCTGCCTACTATCAGCTCGTCATGGGTGGTTTCGCCTTCGGTACAGTCTTCATGGCCACCGATCCTGTCACCTCAGCCCAGACCGAGACCGGAAAGTGGATCTACGGATTCCTCATCGGGGCTCTCTGCGTGGTTGTCAGACTGTTCAACCCAGGCTACGCCGAGGGCATGATGCTGGCCATCCTTCTCATGAACACATTCGCTCCTCTGATTGACCACTATGTCACATCAGCTGCCACAAGCAGAAGAGCAAAAAAAGTTACAATCGCTTAATTTTCAAGGAATATGAATACTAACGGTAACGCATACACAGTAATCTACACGACGATTGTCGTGGCCCTTGTAGCAGCGATTCTCGCTTTCGTGTCAATGGCTCTCAAGCCAAAGCAGGACGCGAATGTCAAAGCTGAGACCATCAGCCAGATGCTGACAGCGGCGCAGTTCTACACAAAGGACGAATGCAGCGCGATGGGTAATGACAAGGTTCTGGAAGCATATTCACAGAACATCAAGGAAGCTTTCACCATCGATCTCGATGGCAAGAAGGTCCGTGACCTCAGCACCGATGTCAAGAACATCGAGCTTCAGGACGGCCTCAAGGCTCAGAACAAGAACATCAAGAACGGCAAGAGCGCTGACCTTCCTGTCTATGTTTTCAACAAGGACGGCAAGGCTGTGACAGTCGTTCCTGCCTATGGTGCTGGTCTTTGGGGACCGATCTGGGGCTACATCGCCCTCGATGAGGACCTTCAGACTATCGTCGGAGCTTATTTCGACCATGAGAGCGAGACCCCTGGTCTCGGTGCCAAGATCAAGGACGATCCTTCATTCAGGGCCGAGTTCATCGGCAAGAAGGTCAACCTTTCAGGAGATCCGGTGTTCAGTGTCGTAAAGGCAGGCACTGATGCTGATCCAGAGAGTTCGGTTGACGCCATCACCGGCGCGACAATGACCAGCAAGGGACTTGGCGAGGCCATCGCCTTCTGGCTCAAGGCTTATGTTCCGTTCCTGTCTTCCGCCGCTCCGGCGCATGAGTGCTGCGGTGGCAAAGGAGGGGAGTGTGACGGCTCAAAGCCATGCTGCAAAGGCGAAGCTGCCGGAAGCTGCAAGGAGTCTGCCGAGAAAGAGTCCTGTGCAGAAGGACATTGCTCTAAAACCGCTGTAACAGAATAATCTAAGGAGGAAGTAATATGAACAAAGAACTCAAAGAAACGATTCTTAACCCGATTTTCAAGGGCAATCCTATCACTGTCCTTGTGTTGGGTATCTGCTCCTCCCTCGCTGTAACAGTCGAGCTGAAAGGAGCGCTTGTCATGGCCCTTTCTGTCACCATAGTCACAGGACTTTCCAGTCTTGTTCTCTCTATGATGAGGAACACGATTCCCAACCGTGTGCGAATCATCGTTCAGTTGGTTGTCGTGGCACTTATGGTAATCCTCGTTGACCAGGTACTCAAGGCTTATGCCTACGGCATAGAGAAACAGCTGTCGGTTTACATCGGCCTTATCATCACCAACTGCATCGTGATGGGACGTATCGAGGCGTTTGCCCTTGGCAACAAACCGATTCCTTCCCTTCTTGACGGTCTCGCCAACGGTGTGGGCTACGGACTTATCCTCATCGTTGTGGCTTTCTTCCGCGAACTTTTCGGCTCCGGCACACTGTTCGGACTGAGAATAATTCCGGAAAGCTTCTATGCAGCCGGCTATGTCAACAACGGTCTGGTGATTCTCCCTCCTATGGCGCTGATTCTTATCGGCTGCATCATCTGGATTCAGAGAAGCATCCAGAAGGACCTTCAGGAAAAATAACGACAAAGACAAGTACTGATTATGGAATATTTAAGCTTATTCGTAAAGTCAATATTCGT
>DCCQ01000017.1 GCA_002314195.1 Bacteroidales bacterium UBA1077
CACTTTTTGAAACAGTATCCAAAATTTTATCGCATCAGTAGTAGTCTAAAACAATAAAATTAAAACTTCTGCGGCACTGTTCGCTGCTAAATATTGCCAAGCCCTGATAAAGAAATCATTATCAGGGCTTAGTAATGTCAGAGATTTTACGTAGTCACGAGCAAGCATTAGGCTTGCTATTTCATCTTGATGTCCTGGGCGTTCTTGCTTTCATCTTTGCCTATGACAGGGAATGAGCCTTCGACATTGCTGAAGGAGCAGTTCTTTGTCTGGAAGACTCCGTCGGCATGGCCGATGAAGATGCCTACGGCTCCTGCTCCTACATCCGGGACGTTCTCTATCTTACCGCCGAAATGGACTCTCTCGTGATTACCTACGGCATAGCCGTACGCGCCACCGACAAAATTGTTTTTCTTTCCGTGGACATTACCATAGGCCGAGCAGTTCTTGATCTCGCCGCCGGCTCCGACCGTGCCTATAAGACCTCCGACATGCACCTCTTTTTCAAACGTGGAATTAATGTCGGCATAGGACGTACAGTCACTGACATTTGCAAACGCTAATCCAGCCACGCCACCTACATGGGAATCGACGCTCTCTCGCAAATCCTGACTGTTTACTGTAACAGTTCCCCTAACGGTACAATTGGTAATAGAATTATCCTTATCATTGTTGAAAGAGATGTCCCCTATCAAACCTCCAGCTGCCACAGAGATATTCAGTGAAGTTGATGCCGGAGCATTGACTGTCACATTAACATCAGCGCGACAGTTTATTATGCTTGGGTCGCCGCTTCCTACGATTCCTCCGGCACAATATGCGCTTGTCACCGCTCCATCAACCCTGCAATCAATAATGTCGAGGAATGAAGTGAAGCCGACAAGGGCCCCGGCATCACGGCCTCCGGTTTTAACATCAGCGTTCCTTATTGTAAGATTCCTTACAACCGATTTTTCCGTGGAGCTTGTACCGCTAAGCCAATAGAACAGACCTGCACATCCATCGCCCACATCCACCTTCAGATTGATGATGCTCTTTCCGTTTCCGTCCAGACGCAGATGAGGGAAATGAGTCTTGTTACCGATAGGTGTCCACGGCTTACTTGCAAGGTCTATGTCTTTCATCAACTTAAAGTACTTCCCTTTATAAACATAATTGTCATTATTGTTGATATTATACGCAAGACCAGCCAATTGCGCGGCGGACTCTATGAGATGCGGGTCAGACTCCGAGCCAGATCCTTTTGTGATAGATTCTGTGGATTCTCCGTCCCAGACAGAATATTCCTCAATATAACTATCCTTCTCACCAAGCTCTTTCTCCGTCCATTCAATGACATTGACATTTCCTGCAAGCACCCGATCTTTCCCCACCTTGACATTCATGGTGTAAGCGTAACCACCGTACAGCTCCAGATTACTGTCAAGAGTGACATTGTACGCCTTATTGTCGGACATCACGACCGTAAGCATCCGCGCTCCGCTTTTCTGTCCTTTACCAGGGAAGAATATGGCCTCGTAAACATAGTCTCCCGTATTGCACATTGATATGTCATTGGAAGATGACTGGTCCAGATCAGCGACGGTCCTATTGGCAAGGTCACATTTTATCTTGCTCGAAGTCCCATTCAATATCACATCTTTGACAGAGTGTGAGTCACCGAACTCATTCCCAAAAGTAAGATTGACTTTCAACTTCACCAGCACGTGGCTGAACGTTATGTTCAGTTTCTGGTCAACCAAACCATCGGCAGGAACAAAACCAGGCATGCTATTCCAAAGGAAATCGGCGGAGGAAGTGCCACCGGTCTGGTTCGAAGGGATGGAGAACTCTACACCTGTGTGGTCATCCGCCCCGATGATGTGCGGAGCATAGGCGAATATGCCGACGGGACTTTTCGCATTCTTCCAGAGAACCCGGCTCTCCGGAGTCCATGTGCCGTTATTATTTACCCAGCGGACATTGTCCTTGCTGTAGTAATCACCGTCACCGTAATCAATAAACAGCCCAAGATCGCTACCGGTATATCCGCTATAAGGCAAATCGGCTTTGGTCATCAGGTCACTTACAGAGGCGTCAATCCTGACGACTCCGTCCGCAGGAAAATTCTCATTGTTGGAATCAATGTTCTTTTCGCAGGAAGCAAGAATCAGCGCAGCGAATGCGGCCACCGCCAAGATTGGATTCTGTGTAAATCTCATATAGGTCATCATTAAATATTCCAAATTCTTCAGTACGTTCCGCTAAGGTACGGAATCATTTTAGAATATGCAAGTTACATCTTGGTTTGACAGGGGGAGAGCCATCCAATGATTGGGGAATTGAATATATTGTCTCCACCAAACAGCGTCTAAAGACGTCCGGTGGCGCGGAGGTAGTCGGTGAGGGAGATGTGGTACTGGGTTACGGCTTCGACGAGGTTGCTTTTGGACTGGTGCCACTGGAAGCGGGCGGTCAGGTAGTCGGAAAGTGGGCACATCGAGGCGGAATAACGGTTGGAGACCACACGGAGATTCTCCTCGGACTGGGCCAGGGCATCTTTCGCACAGGCAATCAACGCGCGGCTGTCACGCAGGTTTGTCTCGGCCTGACGGGCCTCAAGGGTCATCAGTTTCTCGTTCTTCTGATAGTCCAGGACAGCGTTGGAGACATCTGCCTTGGCCTTGCGGACTTTGTTGTAGCCTTCTCCCCAATGGAAGATCGGGATGGAGAGGGACAGCATCGCAGCGCACATTCCTTTCTGGAGTTTCTGCTCGTACGGAACATAGGTACCGTTACCCGCATCCACCATGGAACTCAGCTTGATGTTGCCGTAGTTCATGTAGGCGCCCACAACAGCGAGTGAAGGAAGGTACTCCCCTCTTGTCATCCGGACTTGAGCCTTGGCCACAGCCAACTGGGCCTGAAGGAGTTTCAACTCTGGTCTAGTTTCAAAAGAAACAGGCTGTTCCAAAGGAGAAGCCCAACTCTCCGAGGTGTCGGGAAGAATGTCCAAAGAAACGTCATCGGTGACGATTTCCGTGTCAAAAGGCACTCCCACAATCCGGCACAGAGCCATCCGGCAAAGGTTAAGGCCACTGTTGACTTTCTGGAGTTGATATTCGACCTCCGAACGCTTCGCCTTGACAGTCAGCAGGTCCGCATCAGTGGCCATCCCGGCCCCGGCTGAGACAGAGACCTGTGACTGAAGGGTGTCCATCTGAGCCTTGAGTTCCTCAACCATCCGCATCTTCTCCTGCACGGAGACATAGGTCCAGTAGGCGTTGTCGGCATCGGAGATGACTTCCGCGCGGGTCATACGCATCTTCTCTCCGGCAGCCTCCTCGCCAATCTTGGACAGTTTCTTGCCGGTCACGATCCTACCACCGGCGTAAAGGGGTTGGGTAAGCGTGATCCCGGCCATGTACGTGCCCTTCATTATCAGGTCCATACCGCTCATGCCCTGGTTCGGGGTCACATATATTCCTGTACCGTTGGCATCCACGGAAGGAAGAAAAGCGGACGTGGCGACCTTGCCGTCAAGCCGGGACTTAAAGATCTCATTCTCAGCCTTGCGGATGTCCTCGCTGCTCTCAAGGGCCATCTCACGACAAGTTTTCTGGTCAAGGGTCAAGGGAGCTTGCGCGGAGGCGGAGGCACAAAGAGACAGGGACAGCGCCAGAGCGAGCATATTCATAGATAACGTCTTCATATTCATTGAATTATTTAGCAATATGGTAGAAAGTGGAATAGAGAACCGGCAGCAGGATGAGGGTAATCAGCGTGCCGACCGCCAAGCCCGCCATGATGCAGACGGCCATCGCACCGTACATCGGGTCGCCGAGCAGAGGAACCATCCCGACAATGGTGGTCAGCGATGCCATAAGCACCGGGCGCACCCTGGAGACTGTCGCTTCGATGACGGCATTGTAAGGGGTGAAACCTTCCTCGGTCTGAAGCCTCGCTATCTCATCCACCAGCACGATGGCGTTCTTGACCATCATACCGATGAGGCCGATCATTCCGATCATCGCCATGAATGTGAAAGGCTGCCCGGTGATCAGAAGCGCCGGGGTGATTCCGCAGATCACGAACGGAAAGCAGATTATGATGAGAGCCACCTTCTTCCATGTTCCGAACAGAAGCAGCAGGATTCCGAGCATCAGCATCAAAGTAAGAGGCAAGTACTTGAACACATTGGCCATAGCCTCGTTCTGGACGCCCATGTCCCCGATCCATCTCATTGAATATCCTTCCGGAAGGTCAATGGCCTCGATTGGCTTGCGGATTGAGGAGACCACTTTCGCGGCGGTCGCGTCCGGATTGTCCGGATCCGGGTCACATTCGGCCTCGATCGCCCGGCGACCGTTCAACCTGCGCACAACACTCTCCTCCGGACAGAGGCTCAAGCTGTCCGCCACAGAGGCAAGCGGCACGCTCCGGAAAATCCTGTCCTGGATGTCCTCTCCCAACTTGCCGGAAGCCAATGCGCCACGCAATTGATCATCAGGAATATGCATGTTCATCATGCTCCACACGGGAATGTCCTTCATCGACCGGATTTTCGACCCGTCAGAGTTCCTGACCTTAAGATCCACGAGCACCATCCTGTCCTGATCGTTCAGGACTCCGACAGGCATTCCGTCCCCGGTGGCCAGAACGGCATTGCCCACATCCCCTCTGGAGACTCCGCTTCGAAGGGCGTTCAACTGATTGAACGACACCACATAGGATTTTCCCATCGGTTTCCAGTCATTCTCAACCGAGTACTTGTCCACATAAGGACTTGAACGCATTATCTCCTCTGCCTGAGCGCTCAGGCCGCGAAGCACTGCCGGATCCGGACCCGTGAACTCCACCTCAACCGTGTGGGAGGTGCTTATCGAGAAGTTGTACTTTCTGATTCTGATGTAGGCCTCCGGGAAGGCGTCACGGAAACGTCGGCGCACCTCCGGAATGACTTTCAGAACATCCTTATAGTCCCGGCAATCCAGCATCAACTCCCCGTAGCAGTCACCACCGGAGGTCATCGGTCTCACAAGGCAATAGTGGGCCGGAGCGCTGCCCTGGCTGGCGGACACCCTGGTGATCTCCGGGGTGTCATTGAGCATCCCGCGCATCTTCTCAAGATTGTCCCTGACAGTCTCAGGCGAAGTCTGAGCCGGGAAGAAGCACTCCACGACAAACTGGTTGTAGTCGAAATCGGGGAAGAACAGATTCTTGACCTTGAGCATTCCAAGGGCGCAGACAACAAGCAGGGCCACAGCGGCGCACACGGTTGTCTTCTTGTAGGCGACCAGCGTGGAGACCACCTTTCTTATCGCACGGTGGACCGGAGAGTTCATAACTCCGGTGTCCTTGCCGTCTCCGTCCTTGTAATGTCTTGGCAGCCAAGACTTGGCGCAGAACGGCACCTGGACGAGGGCCAAGAACCAACTGGCCATGAGGCTGACGCAAAGCACGAGGAAAAGGTCGCTGGCATATTCCCCGGCGGTGTCAGGAGACAGATAGACGCTGATGAACGTTATGGCCGCGATCACAGTGGCTCCAAGAAGCGGCAATGCAGTGTTCTGGCCGATTCGGTACAGATAGGTCTTCGGGCCGAATCCCCGCTTTTTGTCCACGAGAATGCCGTCCATGATCACCACTGCGTTGTCCACCAACATTCCCATCGCGATGATGAACGCTCCAAGGGAGATTCTCTGCAATGTCGTGCCCATCACCAGCAGGATCGGGAAAGACACCGCCACCGTCAGCACAAGACCGAAACCGATTATGACTCCGCTGCGGAAGCCCATGGCGAAGACCAGCACGAGAATGACAATCAGCACTGATTCCAGAAGATTGAGCATGAATGAGCTGATGGCGGACTTGACTTTGTCTGGCTGAAAGAATATCTTCTCCAGCGTCATCCCTGCCGGAAGATCCTTCTCGATCACGGCAAGCGAGGCCTCGACCGCATTCCCAACATCAGGCACGATGGCGTCGTCCTCCATCGCGGCGCAGATCGCCACAGCCGGACGCCCGTCAACAAAAAAGCCGTTGCGCTGTGGTTCTGAATATTCACGGGTCACCGTCGCCACGTCTCCCAGCCGCACGACCTTTCCATCGATGGTGGAGATGACAAGGTTGCGGACATCGTCCTCGTTTCTGACAGCATTGTCCACCCTCACAGCGATCCTGTCCTCCGAGGAGGTCACAGAGCCAGCGTCCACACTCTTGCACGCGCCCTGAAGCGCCATCATCACCTGCGTCGGAATCAGACCGTTACGGGCGATTCTTTCCTTGGAGAGGGTCACGCTGATCACCTCGTCACGGACCCCGACCACATTGACCCGTTTGACACCCTTCACATCCATGATCGCCCGGCTGACATACTTGGCGTACCTGTCCAGGTCGGAATAGTCATAACCGTCACCGTAGAGGGCATAGAATATTCCGTAAGTGTCTGTCATGTCGTCTATCACGATCGGAGTACGGCAATCCTGCGGCAGATAGACCGCGACATCGTTCACCTTGCGGCGAAGCAGGTCGAAATGCTCCTGAAGATTGTCGTTGAGAACCGTCATCTTGAACTCCACGGTGATCATCGCGACTCCGTTCTGGCATTCCGTCTTGACCTTGTTCACGTCCGGAAGAGCCCTCAGAGCGTCCTCCATCCGGATGGCCGCCTTCAACTCGACATCATGGGCGCTGGCTCCCGGATAAGAGATCACGACCATCGCCTGTTTCGCGCAGATGGCCGGATCCTCCAGCTTCGGCATACTCAGGAAAGCCAGCACACCAGCCACCAGGATCGCGGCGACCATCGACCAGAAGATGACCGGCCTCTTGATGAAATATTCAGTCAACTTCCTCATAGCAGGCCTCCGACATTAGACTCCGGCTGCCTGCCGAGGATCCTTACTTTCTCTCCCTGCTTTAAGGTAGCGGCTCCCGCACAGACGACTTCCGTCCCGGAAGCGACCCCGCTGACAAGCACTTTGTCTGCATGGTCTGTGGCCGCTACAGTCACGTCAACCCTGACAAGCGTGGAATCGTTCCCGACCGTCCAGACAAAGGCCTGAGCCCCATCGTAACGCACAGCCGCGAGAGGCAGTGTCAGCCCAGAGACTCCAGTCTCTTTATCGCCCCTGTCAATGAGCACCTCCACATTGGTTCCAGGCAGGAGGTCAGCGCTTTGGGTTCCCGAGCATCTCAACGTCATCCTGTAGAGCTGGTTCCCGTCAGCCTTCGGAGCGACGCTCACCAAGGACAATGGTACGGAAAAGCCTTGCGGAGTCCTGTAAGTGAACGACTTGAAGGTCTCTTTCAAACGATACTCCGAAACTGGAATGTCCACCATAACCTCGACTTTCGAGACATCCATCATCGCAAACACCGGAGTTCCCGCGTCCACCATCTCGGAAGCCGCGAAATTCACAGCCTTGATGTAGCCTGAGACAGGAGAGTAAAGTTTTGTGTAGGCCACCTTGTTCTGGTTCAGCCTCAACTGGATCCCCAACTGCGTCAGGCCGGCCTTGGCCTTCTCGTAGTCATTGGCCGAAAGGCTCTTTTTCTCGAATAGTTCCCCAAGTCTGCCGACCTCGTCCGACAACTGGTCGTACTGCACCTGAAGAGCCTCCAGTCCGAGTCTGTAGTCCTTGTCGTCAAGGCTGGCGAGCAGTTGTCCCGCACGGACATAGTCCCCTTCCTTGACATTCAAACTCTCTATCTGGCCTGCGGTCTTGAAAGCCACATTGATGGAATTAGCCTCCCTGACAACTCCAGGATAGGATGACACCGATCCGGCTCCGGTCTCTTCTACACAGGCTGTCTTCACGGTGCGGACCGTTGGGGTGGCCGGCTTCCCCTTCCCCGCGCATCCGCAAAGGATGACCGGAACCACCAACAATAAGAATAACTGATTCTTTCTCATAATCTTCTTAAATTATCAAGCGGCAAATTTCAGCATTCCCCACAGAATCCCGTTATTCTTAAACCCTGCAAAATTGTTCAATAGTTCGACATTTTCGCGATTATAGGCATAGGGAAAGTAAAATTCTGTCCAATTAATGACTAACTTTGTCAACATGGACAACGACAACATAATCCGGACGCTTGGTCTGATGACAATTTCCGCCATCGGCCAAGGAAGCGCCATCGGCAAGGACCTGATCATAGCGGACACCGATGACAGCAAAGATGTGCTTGACACAGAGGAGGTCAGACCGCTTGTGAAATCGGAGCATCCCTACAAGCTTGAGGCTGCCCTGTGCCTTGTCTGCAAGGGCGGCACAATGAAGGTGCGGATCAATCTGATTGAATATTCCATCGCATCCAACGATCTGATGGTCACGATGCCGGGAGAAATAGTGCAGTGTCTGGAGATCTCCCCGGACTGCCGGCTTACGCTCATAGGGTTCTCCGACAAGTACTATTACCCGATAACCAGCGGTGAGCAAGTCAACACGATGTCATCCTTCTTCGTCAAGAGACCCGTGAATCACCTTGACGATGAAAAAGTCAGCGACCTGCTCTCGATAATCGGAATAATGAGAAGACGGCTCTCCAATCCCGCGACCCGCGAGAAGGAGCTGATCATCAAAGGCTACATCAACGCCCTGATCATCGAGGCCTACGAACTGATCAGCGACATCCTGACAAACACCCCCAAAGTCAACCGGACCAGAGGCGAGATCATCTATTCCGACTTCATGTCCCTCCTGCAGCGGCACTACACCTCGGAGCGCTCCGTCACCTTCTACGCCTCCAAGCTGTGCATCTCTCCCAAGTACCTCTCACAGACCATCATCGAGCAAAGCGGAAAACCAGCGACAGAATGGATCAAGGAATATGTCCTTCTGGAGGCCAAGGCTCTTCTCGGCACGCATCGCTACTCAGTGCAGGAAATCAGCGACCGCCTCAACTTCGCCAACCAGTCCTTCTTCGGCACATGGTTCAAAAAAAACGTGGGGCTATCCCCACGACAGTACCTGCAAAAAGACCCGTGGTAGCCAAGCGGCACATTATCAAGCAAATAAGCAATCGCCTTTAGTGGATTCCAACCAAAGAGAATTGCTTATTTCAATGAATATCAAAACGTTCCCCGACACGGCCATTATCGTTCGTTCTCGGGTGCGGGCTGACCCAATTTGCACCCAGCCAAGAAGATTGGTTGGTTCTCGAGGGCAAACAGGAGCGATTCGCACCCGAAAAATATTAGTTAGAAAGAGACTTCACGCCTCATTTGACATAGTAGCCGGACTGGAGCTCAAGTGTCTCTCCTCTCTTGACGGAGATGTTTTTCCCGGTGTATGAGGTGACGCCAAGTTTGTACTGGACAGTGTAGGTAGCCTCCGGAAGGGTCGCCTCGTAGCACTCCTGGTAGGAGTAGGCACTGCCTGACGGATCGAAATGATAACTTTTAGGATCACTTGGGTTCTTGGAGTCAATGAAGACGATGTCCGTCATGAACTTTCCTTTCTCGCTGTTGACAAACTTGACATTGCCGCAAGGAATTCTGTTAGGCACAGGCAGGTCTATGAAAAACTCCTCAGAATTAATAGGCCAGTCCCTGACACCGGGCAATTTACCCGGAACATCAGAGAATATGCTCTTGTAGTTCATGTCGCTCAATGTCACCTTCATCCGGTAACGGGTGGTTGCGTCAGACTCCGCCGTGTTCTCGACACTCCAGACCCAACCGCAATGGAAATCAAAAGTGGACCGGGAAATCGCCGGTGGCTGAGTGTTGATGAGTTCCGGAAGGTTCTCTATCTCCAACTTATAGTGGATGCCACCGTCCTTCGAATTGTCAATAATGGACAAATCTCTGATCTCACGGGTTCTGGAACTGCTGAAGTTGCAGCCAGAACTCAGGGAAAGCCCCGCACCGGCGGCACCTCCTGACAAACCGGCTTCAAAAGACCAGGTCACTCCAGATGTGTAAGTCTGAGAGTTTATCGTGGTCGAAGGGGATGGAACCTGATTGAAGCGAACCGGAACAGAATTGCCTTTGTCATCGACCAGTGAGATGTCCACACGGTAGCCAGTCAGAAAAAAGCCCATGAAATCACCCGTCCAGTCAGGTGGGATCGTCTTCTTGAACATGCCCAGATACATACCGTCAGAAGCGACCGAGAATGTGGCGTCGACAATGTAGAAATCCCCGATGTAATTGCTCTTGGCCGACTTGAACGCATACAGCGGGATGATTGAATAGTACTGCTCGAACCGTCCGCTGCCCGTCAATCTGAGTTCGTTCTTCTTGTACTTGTAAATCAAGGCCTTGTCTATTTTATAGTCATGGGATGAGAACAAATGGATAGATTGAAGCAAATCCTCACCTTTTGTGTCCGAGGAATTCGCATCCCCTACCCACGACACAAGTCCGTTAAGGTTTGTCGGCGGGAAATCGTCCATAGTGAAGACTTTCCCGCTCCTGTGGAACGCGGCGAACAGGCAGTCGTCAAGTGTCTCCGCGGACAGGAATCCGATGTTCCGCTGCGAAAGGACCGACAACAAAGTAGAGGTCGGGGAAACCACGACCACCGCCGCTCCGCGTTGGTATGCATTCCATATCTCGTCATCCTTGATGTCCTTCTCGCTGACAAAGACCACCTTGGCCTCATCGCACGAGACCTTCTTCCCGGTAAACCTTGAAAATATCAACTCAAGAACATCCTCCTCCAGTTCAGACCAGACACAATAATCCAGATTGGATGTGTGATTTTCCTCGATGACACCCGGTTCCGGATCAGGATCCAAATCTGATTTTCCTCCGCAGGATGCCGACAGCGCGAAGGACGCGCAAAGCGCAAGTATATTCAACAAATCAATTATTTTTCTCATAATCACCTTTCAGTCAGATAGTTCATAAATATATTCATTGGCTTACTTGAATCCGTAGCCGGTTGAAAGTTTCACCGTTCCGCCTGTCGTCACCCTTATGAGTCCGGAATATTTCCGGGTCTTGGTCTTTCCGTCCGTTCCCTTGATGTCGCATTGGAGCTCATAGTCTCCGGCCACCAGAAACATGGAGCATGTGTTGCCTTGGCCATAAATGCTTTCGTCATGGTAACCGCCGGTTTCCGGGTAACTCTTGTTGTACAACTTGACATTGGTCATAAAGGTGCCTTCCTCGGTGTTTGTAAGGTCAAATTTCCCGGTAGGAGCCCTGTTCGGCATTGGAAGGTCAAGGGTGACGGAATGCTGCTTCTGAACAAACTCAAGATCGTGGTAGTTAACGCTTCCCGAGTAGAAATAAGACGCGCCATAGACAAGATTGTAAAGGTCTATCTTGACCCTGTACTTGGTCTTCACATCGTAGTCTCCCGCAGGAACGGCCCACACCCATTGGCTATAGAAACTGATGGTCGAAGTCGAGACAAGAGGCGGATTCGTGATTTTATTGGACTTGAAACGAGGAAGATTGTTGATCACGTAGTCATAGCCTACCGTAGGTCCTTCATGCCTGCTCAGCACATCGCAGTCGCTGATCGTGCGTGAAGTGCTTGAGGAGATTGAAAATCCTGTGGTCGAGGAGATCAACGGTGACGTGCCGCCCGTGATTCCACCCCCGATGGAGAAGTTCCATCCCGTCGTGTAGCTTGTCGAGCCGATGACCGTCTCCGGGGACGGCACCTGTACAAAACGTCCGACGGGAGAACCTGAAGTGTTTATTATGGTGAAGTTAGAACTGAGCGACTTTAGATAGAAACCGCAGATCCTTGCGTTGACCGCCCCGTGCTTCTTTGAGAAATTCCCGGTGTACATCTTCCCGGATGCGATGGAGACGGTGGAGGAGACAAGATAATAGTCCATCGCTTCAGAGTCACTCACCTTGAATCCGTGCATCGGGGTGACTTTCAGTTGGACATCAATCGAGTATTCACCTTCAAGATAATCGTGGCCGGACGCCACCACATTCGTTATCTTCTCCCTGACGTGATCCGAATGCGTCGTGTAGAGGCTTGATTCTTCCCAAAATGAGGACTCGTCGAAATTGCCTGTTGAATTCCGCAAGGTGCTGTTTACCCAAGAGACAAGACCGTTAAGACATTCGTCCACATCCATTCCCTCTGAAGGTCTGTTCACGACGCACAGGCTGGCACGGCCCTGCTGGAAGGCCACACACAGGTAGTCCCCGGCTTCCACACCAAGTTGGTCAAGGACAGACGATGACGGTTTGCAGACAATCACAATGCAATCTTTGCGGACATCCAATGCAGAGCAGCCGGCCATGTCCGTGACAATCACCAAAGCATCGTCCGCTGAAGACGCGGTTTCCTTAAGACGGCCTTTGACCGCAGTGATAAATTCCTCTGGAAGAATAGAAGCCACATAGGTCGGGAATGAGATCTTCTCATCGCTCACAACGGACGATGGTTCACGGTAATCTCCCTCGATGATCACTTCGTCACCATAGTCAGGATCGTCCTTTGAGCAGGAGACGGGGAAAAGAGCGAGAGCCAGCACAGAGGCTGAAATCAAAAGGAAACGTTTCATGTCGCTACAGGCTGTAATGCAGTTTTCGTTTGTAATTTTTGTCCACACAGATGGTAGCGGTCTTCTTGGTCAGATTATAGACAACAGACCATTGCGTGTTGCTTGTGATGTCACCTCCTTCGGAATTCAAGTCCGTGTGCACGTCATCAAGCAAAGACATGCACTCCTCCTCCGTCATTATCCGGTTCTTCTTCTCCAGCGTCTCGTGAAGTTTGTCATAACGTTCTCTTCCACCACCCATATTCTGCCAACCATCAGACAAATAAAAATTAGTAACATGATCAGTATTAATTAGATTCATCGACCAATCCTTTGCCGCCGGTTCATTCAGCGGTGGCACCTCGCCCGGCCGGTAATATTCAACGACGGCACTCTTTCCGCTCGCATCGGCTATCAGGAAATGATAGTTAGAATCCGAATTGTCACCGTCCGCGAAAAAATTGTGAGTCTTGAAGACATCCACGGCCTCGTCAACGCTGGTACAGCCGTCCAAAGCCAATCGGATGACCAAAGTCGGTACGATGTCGCTTTTCGTCTTGTCATGTTGCACGGCACCTCCTGTACCACGCAGTGACAGAACACCTATGAACAGTCCCGCGTCATTCATTCCGTCCAGGCAGCAGTAGATTGAAGCGGTGACAGGCACTGACAGGTCCGTTTCACCGTCCGACAACGAACCGGCCACATAGACATCTTTGTCCAGGAAAGGCAGGGCCGAGATGCAGATGGACTCACGCACACCTTTTGTGACATTGTGCACCAGCATATTGGTTGACGACACAAAACGATAATCGAAGTTGCGTCCCACCAAAACGTCCCCATCGGGAGATTTGACGCAGAAAGCGCTGCATCCGTAATCCATACCCTCACCGGCCTTGGTTAACGACACTGTGGTCAGGCGAGGTATGACTTTTCCTAAAAGTTGAGCGCTGGAACTCGCTCCACCGCTCTCCATGATTTCATCCATTAGATAATCCGCACTGTACTTCACTGAATATAGATGCCCGTCCGCCATATTCTTCAATGTTGACACCATGGCCTTCTGCCCGTCATTCCTAAGAAAGGCGGCTGGATTGGCTGTGGTCGCGGATTCTTTCTCATGACAAGCAGGAAAAATGCAAGTCAGCGCAGAGAGACAAGAGACAAGATAGACAAAACGCTTCATAGTTTGATTTTTGTTTGAAACAAACACTTTACTCACGGAGTGGCTCACCACGCCTGGTCAAGGAGTGTTGTGACAAAAATACTAAAGAAAAGCGCCGGAAGGAAAGGCCCCCAGGCGAATTTGCCAAATCGCCAAGAAATTGTCGTTCGGACAGTTCTACTTTGTCGAATCAGTATTTTTTTGTCGAACCGACAACTTGCTGGTTCTCCATTTTGCGGGAGTCATGCCAGCGCTCTCCTTGAAGGAAGCGTTGAAATTGCTCAAAGAAAGGAATCCCGATCTTTGCGCGATCTCCGCGACGGTCACATCAGGATGTTCCAGCAACGCTCGTTTCGCATAATCAATCCTAAGCCCGCAAATCCATTCCCGGAAAGTGGCCTTGTATGTCTGATTGATGAAAGAAGAAAGGTACGTCCTGTTTGTGTACAATGTTTTGGACAGATCCGATATCGTAAGTCCTTGCTTAAGGTATCCATCCGCATTTACCCATTCCTGCACAAGACGTTGTATTTCCGGATAGCAAGACACGGTCTCCTCTGCAGGAACTTCAGAATCCTGATCGCTTTCGATAGCCCTTTCCACAGTTTCATGAAAAAGCAGATAATTCTGATAACTTACATACAGATAACAATAGAAGGGAACGGAAGACAGCACCCAAAGAAAGACCAGATTGTCTGGAAGAAAAGTCAAAGCCGAACAACTGATGCCGAAAATGATCATCCAATATGTCAGGACCGACATCCATCTGACATAGGTCTCGATGTTGTCAGAACGTGTGTTGTCCATCATTTTGACCGCCTTATGGTAGACCTTGAGAAGGTGTGAGGCCAGAAAAAAGCCATACAGAGCGAGCATCAGGGCAAACGAATATATCAGTCCGGCTTTCAGCGTGCCGTCCTCGGTGAAAATAAGCGCGGAGACGGACAGGATGACATACAAAAGCCATAACAGACAATGCCTCACAATAATATTCCGGGTTATGTAGGAACGGTTAAGAAGCATGTGCAGAGCCGCAACGAACAACCCGTAGCTGAAGAAGTATGTGGAAAGATTCATCACGATCGCGGCATTGACATCGATATGCCTTATGTCAACGCACAGATGGACGGCGTAGTTCACCGCAAGCAACAGGAGTGCAGCACCCATCAAGTGCCTTGATCGCAGGTAATTGTCGAATATTCTCTTGTCCGGGACCTTCCCGAAAAAGAACCTGTAGGCAAAGAAAGCCATCAAGGTCAGGGCAATGCATAAAGAGTATCTGTACAGATCGATATCCATAATAAGTCTATCTGTTCATTATCCCAGCTCCCCAAAAGAAGACAACGGATATTTTCTAACTATAAAGATAGCCATAATTCCATAAAAAGCAGCAAGTATTAGAAGTTGTTTTGATTTGTTTGTTTGAAGGTTTGAGAGTGAAAACCTTCAAACAAATCAAAACAGCTTCTTATGCTTTGTGACGGATGAATGGTCACAAAAAAAGGACCAGTCTTAGAGTTGGATTTGCAATGGGGAAACATTAACTTTGTGGAAATGAGACATCACACTCTATGACACAGGCACAACAACGGAAGGCGGCGCTCGGGTTCGCCAAGTCTTGGGAAGGACGCGGAGACGAGTCCAGGGACGACAGGAGCTTCTGGCTCCAGATGCTCTCGGATGTTTTCGGGGTGGAGAATCCGTTCGCGATGATCGAGTTTCAGAAGCCGGTCCGGATGGAGTCTTCGACACGGTACATCGATGCCTATATTCCCCAGACAAAGGTCATCATCGAACAGAAAGGAATCGATGTTGACTTGACTCGGAAATATTCCCAGTCGGGCGGAGCGATACTCACTCCTTACGAGCAGGCCCGCCGCTACGACAACAACCTCCCGGCCAGCGAACGTCCACGCTGGATTGTCTGCTGCAACTTCAGGTCCTTCGAGATTCACGACATGGACAGGCCGCTGGATCCACCGGAAGTCATACTTCTGGAGAATCTGGAGCGGGATTATCCCCGGCTGGCCTTTCTCGTGGGTGACGAGGAGAAGCACCTTGAGAAGGAGAAAGACCTGTCCATATCCGCCGGAGCGTTGGTCGGAAAGTTGTACGACCTGCTTTTGCCGCAATATGTCAACCCGGAATCCCAGGAGACCCTCAAATCCCTCAACAAACTGTGTGTCAGGCTCGTGTTCTGCCTGTATGCGGAAGACTCCGGTATGTTCGGCGCTCCGGACGCGTTCTACCGCTACCTCACGTCATTCCGCACGGAGAATGTCCGGACGGCGTTGATCGAACTGTTCAGGACGCTCGACACAAAACCTGCCGACAGGGATCCTTACATGCCGGAAAACCTCGCTGCCTTCCCCTATGCCAACGGAGGACTGTTCAGAGGAAAGATCGAGATTCCGCGCCTCACCGAGGAGATCATCAACCTGCTTCTGAACGAGATGAGCCTCGGATTCGATTGGTCAGGAATCAGCCCGACAATTTTCGGAGCCGTCTTTGAAAGCACACTCAACCCCCAGACAAGACGCTCCGGCGGCATGCACTACACCAGCATTGAGAATATTCATAAAGTCATCGATCCGCTCTTCCTTGACAGCCTGAAAGGAGAGCTCGGAAGAATTCTGACTATAAAAGTGCCTGCCTTGCGAAGGCGTGCCCTTGTGGACTTTTGGGGTAGGCTCGCCTCGCTGACCTTTCTCGATCCGGCATGCGGCTCAGGTAACTTCCTCACCGAGACCTACATCTCGATAAGGCGGATGGAGAACAAGATCATTCAGGAAATCTACGGCCAGGACCAGCAGCTTGGACGGGACTTCAGCCCCATCAGAACCAGCATCAACCAATTCTACGGCATAGAGGTCAATGATTTCGCGGTGACGGTCGCGATGACCGCCCTGTGGATAGCCGAGGCTCAGATGAAGCGTGAGACCGAGAGCATCGTGGGGTACGACATCGATTTCTTTCCGTTGGAGACCAATGACAACATCGTCGAAGCCAACGCGTTGCGACTTGACTGGGGCTCGCTCTGCCCTCCGTCCAGACTAAACTACATAATGGGCAATCCGCCTTTCATCGGAGCAAGGTTGATGAGCAAGGAGCAGAAGGATGATCTTCTCGAAGTGTTCGGGCCGAAATGGAAGAACCTCGGAAACATGGACTACGTGAGCGGATGGTACAAAAAGGCGGCTGACTTCATGAACGCCGCGGCAGGAAAAAGTGCCATTGAATATGCCGGCGGCATAAACGAAGGACGCGCTGCGGACAGAGAGAATGCCCTGCCGCACATTGTCCGGGCAGCCCTTGTCTCGACGAACTCCATCTGCCAGGGTGAGTCCGTGGCCACGCTTTGGAAGCCGTTGGCAGAGAACGGGATACACATTGATTTCGCTTACCGGACTTTCCGCTGGGACAGCGAGGCCAGCCAGAAAGCGCACGTGCACTGCGTGATTGTCGGATTCAGCGCAGGGGACAGCGATTCGGAACGGTTCATCGTGGATGAGTTTGGCGAACGCCGCCCGGCAAGTCATATCAACGCCTATCTGCTTGATTCTGAAGACATATTCATCGAGAGCAGAACAAGACCTTTGTGCGATGTGCCACAGATCGGAATCGGCAACCAACCAATCGATGGTGGCAACTATCTTTTCACAAAGGAGGAGATGAACGATTTTATCAGAAAAGAACCGGATTCCTCGCAGTGGTTCAGACCATTCTACGGCTCACAAGAGTTCATCAACCGTAGTCCTCGCTATTGTCTTTGGCTTGGTAATTGTCCACCAAATGTGCTCAGATCCATGCCAGAATGCATGAAGCGCATCAAGGCGGTCAGGGAGTTCAGGTTAGCAAGCACAAGATTAAGTACACTCAAACTTGCCGACAAACCGACACATTTTCAAGTGGAGAATATGCCGGACACAGACTACATAGTGGTGCCAAGTGTCTCATCCGAAAGACGTGAATATGTACCAATGGGTTTTCTCTCACGTAACGACCTGAGCAGCAATCTGGTCCTCATCATCCCGTACGCAATGTTGTTCCATTTCGGAGTCTTAGAATCTTCCGTGCACATGGCGTGGATGAGAGCTGTCTGTGGAAGGCTGAAAAGCGACTACCGCTATTCCAAAGACATAGTGTACAACAATTTCCCTTGGCCATCATGCACCCCAGAATATTCAAAGACCTCCGTTGCGGTCAGCCATGAAGACAGCGTTTCGCGCAACGACTCGGTGAAAACCATAAAATGTGAACCGGACGAAAACAAGGCCGGAGGAGCGGACTTAAAGATGATCGAGCGGATTGAGAAAACCGCCCAGGCCATCATTGAAGCCAGAGCCCTCTTCCCAGACGCATCCCTCGCCGACCTCTACGATCCTCTGACCATGCCCGCGGAACTACGCAAGGCCCACAAGGAGAACGACTCGGCAGTCCTCTCCGCCTACGGATTCCCGGCCTCCGTCACCGAGCCCGAAATTGTCTCCCTCCTGTTCTCCTTGCACGAAAAACAGCAGCGTAACACATAACTAATTCATCATCAAATAATCAAGCGGCCATCTTTGGTTAACTCCAACCAAAGACGATTGCTTATCACACTAACAATCAACGTTTTATTCACCACAGCCTTCGATGCTGCCTATATAAAAGTTCTCTTGTCAAGGATTACTTGGTAATCACATAGACAGCAGAAACTTTATATATTTTCTAAGAATGTAACAACATAAAAAACCGAGGGGTGAAGCAGAGAGCCTTACGGCTCAGAGTCGAATGACCACAGACAACATCACCCTAAAGACATCTGTAGTGGCTCCGCACTCTCTCAACCTTGCCGAAACGCACTCGCCTGTAGGCCCGCACTTTGACAAGTCTGATAATCTCCACCTCAATGGCGACTATCACAAGATACTTGTGTGTTCTCATTGTTTTCGTTAAAATCTTATATGGCTGAGAGAACAACGTTCCTTGTTGAAGTACCCCCTCGGTGTATGTAAGGCAAAAAAATGCAGACATCCCCTTTTAGGGAAAGGATGCCTGCTTTTACCATATAGTTTTAACGAAAACTATATGCAAATATAATCAAAAATTCTTTATTGTCAAGTTTTTACCTCTAAACAAGCCATTCTGTCACTTAACAAGAATATTTTCGCATAATTTCTCTCCCTCAGGCATCACTTTCGGCCTCTTTTGCTTCTCAAGAGTGCAGGCTGCACTCTTGGGAAGCATTTATCTTACTTTTCGTCTCCAAGGGATACCACCGGACTCTCACAGGGAATCCGTCCTGCATACATTATTCGATGCAGCTGGTGAGACATGTCATCGCGGAGTCGGGACGGAACTCTATGCCGGTGGAGGTGGCGGGGATGAGAACGGTCTCGCCTTGGCGGAGGGTCACAATGTGTTCCTGACCGTCATTCTCACGGTCCACAAGACGGCCTTTTCCGGCGACGCACATCACGACGACGAATGAGTCCAGCCTGGAGAGATCCTTGGAGCAAGGTTTGTCGAGATCAAAAAGCGAGGTGGTGAAGTACTTGCAGCTGACCAGCTCTGTCTCTGCGTCCTTGACACGGGAATATTCAGTCCTGTAGTCTGGATAGACATCGTAGTCGATGGCCTCCTTGGCCTGCTCTATGTGAAGTTCGCGAGGCTTGCCGTCAAGGCCAAGACGGCCATAGTCGTAAATCCTGTAGGTCAGGTCGGAAGTCTGCTGAATCTCGGCGACGAAAGCCCCGGCACCGATGGCGTGGATGCGACCGGCAGGGAGGAAGAACACGTCTCCGGGAGTGATCTTGTAGCTGGCAAGGACGTCAGTGATCGTGTGTTCGTTGACCCTTTCTTCATATTCATCGGGAGTGATCCACTCGGTGAGACCGCTAAGCAGGTGCGCTCCCTCGTCCGCTCCCACAACGTACCACATCTCTGTCTTGCCTTTCATCCCTGGATGAGTCTTTTCGGCAAGCTCATCGTTCGGATGGACCTGGATGGACAGGTCGCTCTTTGCGTCAATGAATTTTATCAACAGCGGGAACTCCGTGCCGGTCTTGGCGAAGACCTTCTTGCCGACAAGTTCGGAACCATATTCATTCATCACATCGGTCAGGCTTTTGCCTGCCAAAGGGCCGTTGGCGACCACAGAAACGTGTCCCGGGACAGCCGAGATCTCCCAACTTTCCCCGATGTGATGCTGCTTTGTCTTGATGCCCTTGAACGGGGCGATCTTTTCTCCGCCCCACACCATTTCGCGGAGATAGGGCTCAAATTTCAGAGGGTACATATTCGTTAAGTTCATTTATAACTATTTCTTGTCCAATTCGGTAAGGGCAAATGCGTACGCTCCGAGAGAGATGGCCTTGCTGGCACCGATCTTCGAACGCATCACGCCAACACGCTTCTGCGGATCGTAAATCACCTCACGGTCGCTGCCGTAGACTTTCAAGGAACGTGCCTCGCCACGGGCGAAATGCTCAAACTCGGCAGGGTCATCGAGGTTGTAAACCTTCATCTGAACACGGTTCAGTTCCTCACCGGTGAGCTGGTGCATTTTGCCGCGCATGGTGCGTAATATTCCAGGCATCAGGTACTTGTAGTTGTTCATCACACCACCTCCGATCACAATCAGGCCATCGATCAGGGTGACGGCTGTCGCCATCGCGTCTCCAGCGACCTCACCCATCTTGTCAAACGCCTTGATCGCGGCCTCACGGTCGCCTGGCCTCTTGCCCTCGCAGATTTCGGCGATGTCCTTCGGCTCAAGGCCATGATTCGGATTGCCGGTAAGCTCGCCGTAAACTCTCTTCACGGCGCGGATCGACGCTCCGTCCTCAACGATGATGTCCGGCATGTCGGGATGCTTGAGGCAGAAGGTCTCCACACAGGAATTGTCTCCACGGTTGAGTTCACCGTTGATCACTGTGCCTATTCCCAGACCGGTACCGAATGTGTAGCCGATGAGGTTGTGGTAACGCTTGGCGCTTCCGGCTTTGGCCAGTTTTTCGTTGACCTCCGGGAGAGCGCCACCGAGGGCCTCACCGTAGGCGTAAAGGTCTCCGTCGTTGTTGATGAATACAGGAATCCCGAATGTGTCCTCAAGGAACGGCCCCAAAGCGACACCATCGCGGAATGACGGGAAGTTAGGGAGATAGCCCCCGATGATGCCGTCAGGGTAATCTGCCGGACCAGGAAAACAGAAACTAATGGCGACGGGTTTCGCCTCTCCTAGTTCTTCTTTAATCTTTGTGAAACCAGTTACCATCGTACCGAGACAACGGTCAAGGTTGTCAGCGTTGGACGGAAGCGTGATCGGCTCGCAGCAAAACTCTCCGCCTCTCATCGCGCCGAAGACCATGTTGGTGCCGCCGGCGTCGAGGGTCATGACGATTCTGCTGTCGTTCTTTATGTCAGACATATTCTTGAGTGTTAAATTATTGTCGCGTCAGCGCCTGGCCTTGAATATTTAATCAGGCTTCCGTAGACGCCAATCTTGAATATTCAAAAAATCAAGCCACTTTCGTTGCAAAGATAATCATAATCTGCCTTTCGGGCTCATCGTTTGCAGGGAAATTTCGTACCTTTGTACCACTAATATATTCGTAATGCAGAAAAAAAGAAATCGCCAAGGTGGCGAGAAAGGCGGCGGGAAGAGCCGCGACAGAAAATTCGGTTCCAGACAGAAGACAAAAAGAGTGCTGGAGGAGGTAACCGGTAAAGTGCAGATGACAAGGGACGGCTATGTCTTCGTGGTGATTGAAGGCGAGCCGGACAACGATGTGTTCGTCAAGGCGTCCAAAACACGTGGCGCGCTGAACGGGGACACCGTAAAATGCGCGGTGACTTGTGAAAGGAAAGAGACATCAGATGGCGGACGCGGCAAAAAAGATGCATCCAGACGTCGGGAAGGAGAAATTATAGAGATAGTCGAGCGCAGCCACAAGCCGTTCGTCGGCGTGTTGCATATTGTCGGAAGGCAGGCGTGGGTACTGATGCAGTCCAGGAATATGCCGTACGACATCAGAGTGGATTTCGATTCCCTGCCGCGCGGTGCCAGAAGAGGGATGAAAGTGGCCGCTGTGGTTGATGGATGGGACAAAGGTGAGCCGACTCCGAAAGGCCACATAGTGGATGTGCTCGGAATTCCGGGAGAGAACGACACGGAGATGCATGCAATCCTCGCTGAATACGCCCTGCCTTATAGGTTTGAACCTGAAGTCGAGAACGCCGCTGACGAAATCTCTGATCAGATCACGGGAAAGGACATCGAGGAACGCCGTGATTTCCGCGGCACTTTGACATTCACTATAGACCCTGCCGATGCAAAGGATTTTGATGATGCCTTGTCTTTCAAGAAACTGGACAATGGCAACTACGAGATCGGAGTCCACATTGCTGATGTGTCACACTATGTGCTTCCGGGCACGATAGTGGACAAGGAGGCGCAGGAGCGCGGGACCTCTGTCTATCTCGTTGACAGGACCGTTCCTATGCTGCCGGAGAAACTGTGTAACAAGCTTTGCTCCCTCCGTCCGCACGAGGAGAAACTGACTTTCTCGGTGGTGGTAGAGATGACACCTCGCGGCAAGATCGAGAGCCGCTGGTTCGGCCGCACGGCTATCTGCTCGGACTATCGCTTCGACTATGACGGAGCGCAGCAAATCATAGAAAGCGATGGCAAGGAGCCTGCGGATCCGGCGATCGGTCTGGACATCAGAGAGGCTATAGTCACTCTCAACAAGTTGGCAGCCATTCTTCGCAAGCGTCGTTTCGCTGCCGGAGCCATCAGTTTCGAGCGTCCGGAGATGAAGGTGGAGGTCGATGCCACAGGCAAGCCGATCAGGGTTTATGAGAAGATCACCAAAGAGGCCAACTGGCTGATCGAGGAGTTCATGCTTCTCGCCAACCGCTCAGTGGCAGAATTCATCGCGACTTCCGGCAAGATGGACGGCAAGGCGGACAAAAAGGCCAAGACGTTCGTCTACCGCGTGCACGGCGAGCCAAACACCGACAAGATCGCGAGCCTCGGACAGTTCGTCAGCAACTTCGGATTCAAGTTCGGCCCGAGCGGCAACGGACGCGAGATCGCCAAGTCCCTCAACACGTTGCTCGCTGAGGCGAAGGGCACGCCGGAGTGCGATGCCTTCCAGATGATTGCCCTCCGCTCGATGGCGAAGGCGATCTACACCACCGACAACATCGGCCACTACGGCCTTGCGTTCAAGTTCTACACGCACTTCACCTCCCCTATCAGGCGCTACCCTGACACAATGGTACACAGGCTGTTGGCCCTCTACCTCGACAATGCCGAGAGCCAGAACAAGGAATATTACGAAGCCCAGTGCCAGCATGCCTCCGAGCGCGAACAGATCGCGGCCAATGCTGAGCGCGACAGCATCAAGTACAAGCTCATCGAGTTCATGCAGGACAAGATCGGCAATGAATATGAAGGTAATATCTCCGGCCTGACCGAGTGGGGAATGTACGTGGAGATAAAGCCGACGATGATCGAGGGCATGGTAGCCCTGCGCGACGTGAAGTCCGACTTCTTCGAGTTCGACGAGCAGAACTACCTCATCAAAGGCCGCCGCACCGGCAAGATATTCCGTCTCGGAGACCCTGTGAAGATCCGTGTCAAGGCCGCCAATCTGGAGCAGAGGCTGCTGGATTACGAGCTGGTCGATGCCTCCATCGACGGGAACGACACGAAGTCTGTCGGCAAAGGTTCACGCCGTGGGAAAAATAAAGAAGATGTGAAGGCCGCTCAGGCCAATGAAGCCAACTACGCTGAAGGCATCGATGGCGAGCCAATCAATGGATCCGCCAAGGGAAAGCGCAAGCCTTTCTATGCCGCCGTCGCCCACAACGACAGCCAGCCGCAGCGCAAATCCTCCAAGGACAAAGGCCGTCCCCGAAAGAAGTTCGGCCCGAAGTCTTCCCGAAACGAAAAGAAGAAAGCCAACTAAGCTTAAGCTTTGGATTTATGGACCACAAAGGGGAGACGCAAGAAATTGCGTCTCCCCTTTGTGGTCCCAGTAGGGCATGATCCTACGACCCCCTGATTATGAGTCAGATGCTCTAACCAACTGAGCTATGGGACCGGTTCCCGACCTTAGTGGCCGGGCATATTACTTGAACGGATTCGGCCTCTGAGACCGCGCCGTCCTCAAACTGACAGATCAGACTTTGATCTCAACCTCAACGCCGGAAGGAAGCTCAAGCTTCATGAGCGCATCGACTGTCTTTGCATTGCTGTCATCGATGTCCAGAAGCCTGCTGTAGGCGCAAAGCTCAAATTGCTCGCGGGACTTCTTGTTGACGAAGGTCGAGCGATTGACAGTGAAGATCTTCTTGTTGGTAGGAAGCGGAATAGGACCGTTCACCTTAGCACCAGTAGCCTTCACGGTGTCCACGATCTTGGCGGCTGACTTGTCAACCAGCATGTGATCGAATGATTTGAGTTTTATTCTGATTTTTTGACTCATATCAAAAATACTTAATTACATTTTAACACTTACTCGTCATCATCGGAGAGCTTGTAGCCGCTCTTCTCGATAACCTCCTTGGCCAAGTTTGCAGGAACCTCTGCATAGTGGTCGAAAGTCATCGTGCTGGTTGCACGTCCGGATGAAAGGGTTCTGAGAACCGTCACATAACCGAACTGCTCAGCGAGAGGAACGAAGGCTCGTACGATTCTCGCACCGTTTGCGGTAGAGTCCATGGCTTGAATCTGGCCGCGACGGCGGTTGAGGTCGCCCACGATGTCACCCATATAGTCCTCAGGGGTGACAACCTCGAGGGACATGATAGGCTCCAGGAGAACAGGCTTTGCTTTCGGGCAGGCGTGGCGGAATGCCAGACGGGCGGCCATTTCGAATGAAAGCTGGTCTGAATCGACAGGGTGGAATGAACCGTCAAGAACAACGACCTTCATTGACTGAACCTCGTAACCAGCGAGAACTCCGTTGGCCATAGCGGCCTTGAAGCCCTTCTCGATGCAAGGGATGAATTCCTTAGGAATATTTCCACCCTTGACCTGATTCTCGAACTGGAGTCCGGTGACACCCTCATCGGCAGGGCCGATCTCAACGATGATGTCAGCGAACTTACCACGACCACCGGTCTGCTTCTTGAAGACTTCACGGTGCTGTACTGTAGCCGTGATGGCCTCTTTATAGTTAACCTGAGGAGCGCCTTGATTGATCTCGACACCGAACTCACGACGGAGACGATCCACGATGATGTCAAGGTGAAGCTCACCCATTCCACTGATGACTGTCTGGCCGGTCTCGTGGTCAGACCTTACGGTGAATGTAGGGTCTTCCTCAGCGAGCTTGCCAAGTGCGATGCTCAACTTGTCCAAGTCGCCCTGGGTCTTAGGCTCGACAGCGATACCGATAACAGGATCAGGGAATTCCATTGATTCGAGTACGATCTGATGATCCTCGTTGCAGATGGTGTCTCCCGTACGGAGATCCTTGAACCCAACGGCGGCGCAGATGTCTCCAGCCTCAACAAAATCAATAGGATTCTGGTGATTGGAGTGCATCTGGTACAGACGCGCGATTCTTTCTTTCTTTCCGGTACGTACGTTAAAGACGTAAGAGCCAGCATCAACACGACCTGAGTAAACCCTCATGAAAGCGAGACGGCCAACGAATGGATCGGTGGCGATCTTGAACACGAGAGCGCAGAACGGCTGGGATGCATCAGGAAGAAGATCCTCTTCCTCACCGGTCTTAGGATCAGTTCCCTTTACAACACCTTTGTCAAGTGGAGAAGGAAGGTAACGCATCACAGCGTCAAGAAGGAACTGAACACCCTTGTTCTTGAAAGAGGAACCGCAGCAGGCAGGAACGATCTGCATTGAAATCGTACCCTTGCGAAGGGCAGCGATGATCTCATCCTCGGTAAGTGAGTCAGGATTCTCGAAATACTTCTCCATGAGAGCCTCGTCGCATTCAGCAGCAGCCTCTACGAGTTTGTCTCTCCATTTCTCGACTTCTCCGGCCATGTCTTCCGGAACGTCCTTGATTTCATAGTTGACCAATTCTTCTCCAGAATCGTAGTAAATCGCTTTTCTGGAAATAAGGTCGATGATGCCTTTGAACTTATCCTCTGATCCGATAGGGAGACAGATTGGAACAGCCTTGGCACCGAGCTTAGTGTAGATTTCCTCAACGCATGCAAGGAAGTCAGCTCCGACACGGTCCATCTTGTTCACATACGCGATCTTCGGAACACCGTACTTGTCCGCCTGACGCCAAACAGTCTCAGACTGAGGCTGAACACGTCCGACAGCACAGAAAGTAGCGATAGTTCCGTCGAGCACACGGAGCGAACGCTCCACCTCAACGGTGAAGTCGACGTGACCCGGAGTGTCGATCAGGTTAATCTGATAAACGTGACCGTTGTAATGCCAGAACGCTGTGGTGGCGGCAGAGGTGATGGTGATACCTCTCTCCTGCTCCTGAACCATCCAGTCCATTGTGGCAGCCCCTTCATGTACCTCACCGATCTTGTGAGTCTTTCCGGTGTAGTACAGGATACGTTCGGATGTAGTCGTCTTTCCGGCATCGATGTGGGCCATGATGCCGATGTTTCTTGTGTAAGTAAGATCTCTTTTAGCAGCCATCTGCGAATAAAATTAGAAACGGAAGTGGGCGAACGCCTTGTTGGCCTCAGCCATCTTGTGCATATCCTCTTTTCTCTTGAATGCACCACCTTCGTTATTGTAGGCGGCAACGATCTCTGCACAAAGTTTTTCTGCCATCGAGTGGCCGGAACGCTTGCGGGCGAAGTTGATCATATTCTTCATCGAGAGCGAGACTTTCCTTTCCGGACGCAACTCAGTAGGCACCTGGAAGTTTGCACCTCCTACACGACGTGACTTAACCTCGATCTGAGGAGTAACGTTTTCGAGTGCCTTCCTCCAGATATCCAGAGGAGCCTTGTCAGAATCCTTCATCTTCTCGCCTACCATGTCAATGGCATCGTAAAAAATAGAATACGCGATACTCTTCTTCCCCTGCAACATAAGATTGTTCACGAAACGGGTTACCTCGATGTCGTGAAACTTAGGATCAGGAAGTAGAATCCTCTTTTTAGGCTTCGATTTTCTCATTGTGAGTAAAAATTAAAGGTGATAAAGATTAATGAAACGGACTACTTCTTAGATTTCTTTGGTCTCTTGGCTCCGTAGAGTGAACGGGACTGTGTCCTTCCTTCTACGCCAGCTGTGTCCAAAGCTCCTCTAAGGATGTGGTAACGCACACCAGGGAGGTCCTTCACACGACCGCCACGAACCAGCACAATGCTGTGCTCCTGGAGGTTGTGTCCCTCGCCCGGAATGTAGGCATTGACCTCTTTGGAGTTGGTAAGGCGCACCCTGGCAACCTTTCTCATCGCTGAGTTAGGTTTCTTAGGGGTCGTCGTGTAAACACGAAGACATACGCCCCTCTTCTGAGGACAAGCGTCCAGCGCGCGTGACTTGCTCTGAGCGACAATGCTCACGCGTCCTTTGCGAACTAATTGTTGAATTGTAGGCATAAATGATTGTAAATCTAATATTTATGTTTCTCCCAAACATTTTGGGGCTGCAAATTTACGGATAATTCTTCAATTAACAAAGCATCAAGCGGATAGATTCTCTCAGATTCTTCCGGCAAAACGTTGCAATTGTCAAAAAATCGCTATCTTTACGATAAAATATTCAGGAATATTTATGATTAAGAAATTCGCAATTGCCTGTGCGGCGTTGCTTCTTTGTGCGGCGGGATTCGCGCAGACGCAGAAGGCAAATTACGCTCTGGCTGAGAGATTTTCGGCCAAGAGGGTGAGCCAGATGGTGTTCTCTACGCAGATTACGCCTAACTGGTTCAAGGACAGTGACAAATTCTGGTACAGTTGGCGGACTCCGCAAGGCACACACTATTACATTGTGGATCCGGCCAAGGGAACAAAGTCCGAGGTGTTCGACATGGACAGGCTCGCGATGCAGATAACAGAATTTGTCCGCTACCCGTTCGATGCCAAGCATATTCCTATAATGGATTTGGAATTGAAGGACGACAAAGCGTTCACTTTCAACATCATCTCCGGGTCTCAGAACGACAGGGACACGACATATTTCCGCTATGAGATCGCGACGGCGAAACTTGACACTGTGGCCAAGGAGGAGGACAAGTACCCTCGCTGGGCTTCAGTCGCCCCAAACGGAGAGTTCGGCGT
>DCCQ01000028.1:0-4092 GCA_002314195.1 Bacteroidales bacterium UBA1077
CTGCCGTAGAGCTCAAAACAAGGGGCAATATAACAAGAATGCGTATTTAGTTTGGATAAACTAAATACGCATTCCTTAATTTACCAAGATACGTCAATATTAATATTCATCTTGACCGTAACCTACACTTCGCGAGCAACAATGCTGATAGCAACCTGAACTAAAAGCTACATTCAACTCATCCAGAGTTTTTACCTCAAAATCAATAAACATAAGAAAAGAATGGAGTGCTTTGGTTGTAGCAAAAAACAGTTGACTCCTTTACCTGTTTTCAGCCATATTTTCATCAACAAATTCTATTGAATAGGTTCAGATAACAAGTATTGATTGCTTTCTACCATAAGAGAATAGAAATGTTCTCTCATTCTCACATCACATTTTCTTGGTGGAATACTCTCGTAATCAACATTATCAAAGTCTGTCCTATCTACGAGAGGACGAAATTCATCTATCCGGCACCCTCCGCCACAAATGAATCTCAAATCGCAGGTATTACAAGGCCTTAAATGCGATATAAGAGTAACTTCTTCCGCCCTTTCCGCGAGTGATACAATATCTGAAAACCTATGAGTCCGAACATTAGCCACAGGCTTCAGGTCTCCTATACGCGCACAGAAAAAGACATCACCATTTGAAGCTATGGCAAAAACACCAAACATACAATTATCCATAATGACATTATGCTGAATACTACGAACAAACGACTTGATCTCATAATCGGGGCCATGCAATTTGCTCTGAAGTTTCTGCATAAGACCATAATATCGGTCGTTCAGCTCTTTCGTTGGACAGACTTCACGACCATTAAGAAGTCCCTCTGAAAATTTAACCAAGAGGTTCTTCCCTGAATATTTCGTCGCCAAGTCATTTGCGAACCGCGCATACTCATCCAAATGCCTTTCAAGAAGATTAAACGGGGGCGTAATGGCAACTGATGTATTCACACCATAGCTTACTAATTCATCAATAGTTCTCAAAGCTTTCATAAAATGCCCTCTCCCGCGAATTACAGCATTAGTCTCTTCGGAAAAGCCATCCACACTGACCTGTACTGAATCGATACACGGACATAAAGATTCTATTTCTCTATTTGATAATAATGTACCATTCGTTAGAACCCGCACTTTTAATCCAAGATCGAAAGCGGATTTAACAAGCATATCGAAATCCGACCTCATTGTCGGTTCTCCACCGGACAAAGTAACATTTTTCCCACCAATGTTGCTATAGTCCTTGAATAGCCTGATAATCTCTTCAGAGGTAAGTTCACCCTCGGCTTTTTTACCAGAGAACATATAACAATGTGGGCAATTTAAATTACACTTATTTGTTGTATATATATGCAAACTCCTAAATTCTTCAGATGAACGATATACTTTGCGATTACAGAAATGCCGTTCCTCAATTTGGGTAATAACCTCTTTTGCACAAGAAAGGTTTTCACTATACTTACTAACTAATGAGCCGACAGAATTTCCTTGCCCTAGATATTCAAACATCTCGAGACATTTATCTGATGAAAGAACTATCCAATTGGCTGTTTCCGGTGCAATAATCAGAATAGTACCATTTTGGTACCTTATTGATATTTCATTAGGAAAAGAGTAAACCTTTTCCGGATCAATATAATATTGAGGCATATTCCAGTATTTGTCCTTACGCTCCTCCTATGGTAACAACAAAAATAAGAAAGTGTGGAGCTATTTCGTCCATCAGTCAGAAGGTTGTGGTAGAACCCGAAAGAAGATAGACAGAACAATCCCCACACCCGTATAGCCAGAGTGTTGAATACACGCAAGCAAATACAGATGATGGTGCTGTCGTCCTACCTCTCTTTCGTTGAAAACTACCACATTTTCTGACGAGGATAGTGCGAAAACACTTTCATCAATATGTAACGTTTGAAGGCATTTACCTCCAAACGCTACAAAGATATGATTTTTTTTCGTTTTAAGACAGCACTTTGCGGGTGGATTGTTTACACAAATTAAGAAATTAATATCGTCGAATACTTGAAAAACACTGAACGATATTATGGATACAATGAGAGGAGCAAAAACAAGAAATATTGCTCTTGTCAAGAAGAAAAATGCTCTCGACGGGAGCATTTAGAGCCGGAAACTCTTCTGTCGTTGAGAAAAATGTTTGGCAACCATATCTCAGTTGACTGACATGGCACGTAAGCAGTTGCAGAACAATCATATTACAGCAACATCTTTTTCATCGTCTGCAATCTCGCCGCCACTGACATTGTTTGCGTGGACAATCATCTGCGACATAATGTCGTCGCTGCCGTTCCCTCTTGCGTTATTTTTGTGGATACAGGTCAGCGGCAACCGGATTTTGTGAATATGGCGGCACACAAAACCGCTCTGGGTACGATGTGAAGCCTGTGGATATGCCACCTATGGTTTCCGGATCCATAGTCGGCATACGACCGTGCCCCACACTGGCGTAGAAGCATGATCGTATGCCGCTATTTTGCAAAATGGCAATACTGCGTCTTCTGAAAAGGCAACCATGTTCGGGCCGATCGCCGAATGTCGCTGGTCGTTGACAGATAACCTCACTGGCCACCAACCTTGACTTGAATGTTGGCATGGAACGGCAACAGGCAGTCATGCTTTTGGGTCTTAAGCATGACAGAGGCATCATGCGCCGGGAGTTGCGGCTGGAGGAAACGCGTGGCAAATGCAATCAAGTTACAACTGCGATGTACCTTTGGGAAACAAAGATGGCGGAGGAAACGCGTGGCAAATGCAATCAAGTTACAACGCTGAAAAATCCTACGCTTCTCACACCTGGGAACCCATCTGGCTAGCGGACAATGGTTTGCCACTCCAGGTGTGAGCAGTCATGCACACCTGGGAGCAGAATCACCTGCTGCAACGCGTTCTGTGGGCACCGTCCTCTCTTAAGTGCGAAAAACTCCGCGTACCTGGAGTGACACATGCCTGGTAACCACCGATTTACGGTTTTAGGTGTGCGGGTTATCTCAAAAAAGAGGCAATTATGTAACGATTTGATTACGAAATGCCGTAAGTAATTAGTTATCAGTTCTTTGTTCAGGAAGTTCCTATCGCTTGTAATAATCTGCATATTAGCGCGACACGTCAAAAGATAGTCAACAGATATATCGTTCACAAATGTTATTCGGGAAGCAGACTCAGCGGACTTGTGGGACATTGAGCTTGTCGAAGTGCCCGAACGTACGGAACGGTCATTTCGACAAGCTCAATGACCGCGCGGTGAGTTTGCGAATATCTGTAAAGCTTATTGAGCAGTAATCTAAAAAAGGTTACCTCAGTAGGCTCTACCGTACATCTTCGGGAAGTTGTAGGCGGGGGTGTGGCCGGATATGCGGAAGAGCTCGGGGATGGAAACGATCTCGTAGCCACGGGCTTTGAGCTGGGGGATGAGGGTCTTCATGGCCTCTACGGTGCGCTCGTTGGTGTCGTGGAAAAGGAGGATGCGGCCGTCCTCGACACGGTCAAGGGTCATCGTTATGCGATCCTCAACGGGCATCTCCGCCCGCCAGTCACGGCAGCTAAGGCCGGAAATGAATATCTTTCCGTCAACGAGTCCGGCCACGTGGGTGTTGTGCGCCGTGAAGGGAGGACGGAGGTACTTAGGTTTCGACCCGGCATAGACCTCTATCAGAGAATCTGTCTTGGCTACTTCCTCAAGAATCTGAGCATCAGAAATCTGCGTGAGATTAGGATGGGAATATGTGTGGTTCTCCACATCACAACCCATCTGGACCATGCGCCTGATGATCGGGGCTGTCTCTTCCGTGATGTTCTGGCCGATCAGGAAGAACGAAGCCTTCACACCGTTCTCCTCCAGCACATCCAACATCATTGGGGTGTACTTCAAACTCGGTCCGTCATCAAAGGACAACGCGACGTATTTAGGCTTTGCCCCATCCGAGAGGCAACAATCCTGAGCCAACGCTGCCGCCGGAAAAATAGAAGCCAGCAGGCACACCACAATTATATTCAACATTCTAATATTCATAAAGATAGTATCCGCTCAACAACACAATGGCATCTTTTAGACTCTATTCGGTGCTAAGAAGCTGTTTTGATTTGT
>DCCQ01000028.1:4239-47248 GCA_002314195.1 Bacteroidales bacterium UBA1077
CTTGTTCGGATTGCCGAGGTGAGCAGCAGGGAAAGAGCCTGCTCTTAACCTTCAAACAAACAAATCAAAACAGCTTCTAAAATCCCCTGCCGAACATCGACCAGTACTTAGCCTCAAGCTCCTTCCAACGGGCCGCGCACTTGTCGTGGATCCCGGCGGTGTAGGCGTTCAGCAGCTTCGCCCTTTTGCGAGCGGAGGCCTTTGAATATTCCGCCTCCAGTTCCGGCAGTCCTTCAAACGTCATAGCCTCCATCTCCAGAACATTGCCGGTAAACTCTTTCTTGGTCTTCTGCCACGAAAGAGTCGCCAGTTTGTTGGCCCGACGGAACTCCCACAGGACACTGTTCGGGTAATATTCCCGCTGCCCGCACTTCTCGAATGCCTTCGGCAGTTTCGTGCTTCCGCAGAAAATCGGGATGCGGGGACTCTGCGCCGGGTTGTCAACAGCGAACCAGCACACTCCCCCGATGCCGTCCGGCAGCCAAGAGCGGCTCTGGATGACAGTCGAATATGAGCACCAGGCCACCGCAAGCGTCCTCTTGAAATCGATCACTCCCGGAGCGATGCTGTTCAGCGTGTTGCGCATCGGGGTGGTAAGCCAAGGGTTGGCCAGAGGGCTCATCTCCTTGTGGGCAGGAACTCCATCTTTCTCCGGAACATCAATCGTCCAGTTCTTGCACATATCCCATTCCGTACCCTCGTAAGTGTCTCTCAACAACGCCATCACCTTTCTGACGTCCACCAAGGAATCCGGTTTGACGGAGAACGGAAAATCGTCCATGCCATATTTCAGCCCCAGCGATGGAGCCAGCAGGTCAAACACCCGAAACTCTCTCTCACGATAATTTCTTCCCTGGGCATAGGAGCAGACGATAACCTTCCAGAAGATGAAGTCACCCTTACCGTCCCAAAGGCCGTTGTCTATAGCGACCTGCTCAAGGTTGTCAGAAGCCATGAAGTTCTCGGTGTCAGAACGGTCGATCTTGCCGATTCTTGGAATGTTGGCGGAAATCCCGACATGATCATCCGGAATCCTCTGGGCAGCCCAAGCCGCACCAAGCTTATGCTTGCCGACTCCAACTATCTCAAACTGCCAGACCTCCTTCGGATCAGAGACCGTAAGGCACTCACCACCATCGCCGTAGCCATATTCCTCCGCCAAAGAACCCATCACCTTGACAGCATCCCTTGCCGTGGCGGCTCGCTCCAAAGCCAGACGGCAGAGTTCCTCTATGAGCAGCGGAGCGTCCTTGTTGATAAGCGTGTCCGGCCCGGTGAACGTCGTCTCGCCGATGCCCACCTGCTTCTCGTTCAGCGACGGGTAGCCGGTGTTGACGTATGAATATGTATGCGCGACCTGAGGGATTTCCCCCACGACCTTGATTCCTGCGGTGTCGGTCACAAACTTGGTCTTGCGCCAGTTCTTGCGGATCTGTGTCATGGAACCCGGCTTGTGATCCTTCGCCGGAACGATGTTCACCCAAGTGTGTGAAGTGCCGTCACAGGTGTGCGAGGTCATCACCGACCCGTCCGTGCTCGCCAGCCTTCCGACCACGATGCTCGTGCATTCCAACCCCGAATTTTCATCATCCTGAGCCCAAGCCCCGAATCCCGCGGCAACGAACGCCGCAACCATCATAAGAATATTCTTCATATCTGCCAATCTTAGCAACCGTCAAAAGTTCTTGCGAAATTGCATTTGACGATCAGTTAGTGTTTCTTGAATATTCAAATATACCGAAAAACCCGGTCTCTGCCAAAGAACAAGGGCGCTCTTGAGTGAATTTGCCGATTCCGCACGATTATCCCGAATAATTCCTATTTTTAGCAGAAAACACAACATCATGTTTATAGGCAGAGAGAAAGATCTGACTGAACTCCGGAACAAGCTCAATGCGGAGCCTTCAAAATTTGTCGCGGTTTATGGCAGACGCAGAGTCGGCAAGACTTTACTGATAAAGGAAGCGTTCGGCAAAACCATCTCCTTTCATTATGCCGGAGTTTACAATGTGACGAAACGAAAACAGTTACTGAACTTTAGCCTGGCTTTGAAAAACGCTGGAATGGCGGACTTCCCTATTCCCGAAAATTGGTTCTCCGAGTTCGCTCTGCTTGGAAGTTATCTGGACAGCGACAAAACGGAAAAGAAAGTCGTGTTCCTTGACGAAGCGCCGTGGATGGACACGCCTAAGTCAGACTGTCTTCCGGCACTGGAGCACTTTTGGAACAACTGGGCCGCGTTCAGGAATGACATTATCCTGATAATCTGCACATTCGCGCGGATCTGTGGCGGCAATGCCGTAATCGATCACAACGGAGACCTCTACCCTTGCGACCATTTTGTCTATAATGACTATCTTCTCGGCAACATCGTCGACAAGCCTATCGCCGAGATGATGCGCTAGGACAGGCAGACCGCCTTCGGAATTGACAAGCGCAACAAACTCCCCACCAAATGTCTGCGCTGCGAATGGCTTTTCGCCTGCAACGGAAAATGCCCCAAGCACAGGTTCAACACCCACGTCATCCCTTGGGCCCGTACCCGATCTATCAAATAGCACAGGACAAGCGGGTACGCAGGGCGATTGCCCATAGAAATATATTCAAATAGACATCCGTCTCAGAAAATGTCATAATCAAAACGTCAGTCTTTCAGACAACCGATAGGGACAACCCACACTCCGTCCGGACGTTGAAAAGCGTATGGAGACAGGCCGGTCAACACCATCATAAAAGATGGTTCCGGCATTTTGGTCGTGTCTATCTTATTCCTCAAAGCCAACAGCGAACGCGCTCCAGCCTCTATGTTCTCATTTCCTCCAATCTTGATCTCGACAAGACCATACTTCCCGCTTCTCAAATGTACAACGGAATCACATTCCAGACCGTCTTTGTCACGATAATGGTAAACATTTCCGTTCAAGGCATCAGCATAGACTCTCAAATCCCTGACAGCCATTGTCTCGAACAAAAGTCCGAATGTTTCCAAATCGTTGATGAGATCATTCGGGCCGACACCCAAAGCGGCCACCGCAATTGACGGATCGACAAAATACCGCGTGTCCGTAGTACGGATAGCGGTTTTGGATCGCAGATTGGGATTCCAAGTGTGCATATCCTCAATGACGAATATCTTCCTGAAAACATCAAGATAGTCGTCTATGGTCTTCTCGCTCATAGAATCAGTCTCGTTAGACTGCATATCACTGCGTATCTTAGACAATGACACCTGTGTTCCCTGATGCCTGGAGTAAGATCGAAGCAGACGCTTGGCTTTCTCACTGTCACGTTTAACCTTATCCACACGGTTGATATCCACTTCTGTAACTGACTGATAATAATCAAAGGCACGTCCGAGTGAAACATTTGGCCGCTGAAGCGTAGCCTTCGGCCACCCTCCGCGACATACTAAATATGCCAACTGTTCGAGGTTCATCTCTCCAGCCTCCACAGGCGACACCCTACCGTTGAACAAATCTCCAAGGCTGATGTTTCCTTCAGAATCTCCAGACTCCCATAGTGACATAGGCCGCATTTTCAATCTGGAGATTCTTCCTGTTCCCGAATGACTGAACGCCTCTTCGTCCTCATCATTGTTAACCGGTACAGAAGATCCGGTAAGAATGAACTGTCCATCTTCCTTCCTATGGTCACACTCGAACCTCACACTATCCCAGAGTGAAGGAGCGATCTGCCACTCATCAATAAGACGCGGTGTTTTCCCTTTCAGGAGAATCTCAGGATTCATACTTGCCAACTGAATATTCATATGGCGTCTCTTAGGGTCGTTCATATACAGAATACTTCCGGCCTGATGCTCAGCCGTAGTCGTCTTGCCACACCATTTCGCCCCTTCTATTAACACCGCTCCCATTCCTTCCAGTTTCTCTGAAAGGATTCTATCCGCTATGCGTTCCTTGTATTCCGCCATAAGCAATTCGTTTTTAATCAGGCACAAATATAGCACAAATTAATGGCACTTCCGAATTCGGCGGACTTTCACTTCCGAATTCGGCGGACTTTTACTTCCGAATTCGGCGGATCTTATCTGGTTCAGAACTTGAACACCCCTGAATCAACGTCTGTGTTCTCAAGACCCTTGGCGGAGTGGTTCTCCTTGCTGCGTTGGAAGAACCAGTCGCTGAAACTCCCTCCCAAAGCGGCTTCCTTTATGATCTGCCGGCCAGCGGAAACATCCACGCCAAGGCACAGCCAGTTACATGGCAGATAGTTCACAATCATATTCATACCCGTTTCGGGGCGCGGAGGTAAAGGTCGCTCTCAATGTACTTATTCGCGGTTGTGCAGCCAGTCGTCCTCCCGGATCCTCGAGGCCGAGGAACTTCAGCAGTCTCCAGGCAATCGGGCAGTGACAAAAATCATTCATAGTGGTAGTGGAATCGTTCATGAATGAATAATACTCCTTGCAGAGCCCCTGTTTGCAAAAAAGATGCTTATTTTTGAGTGATATCTTTCATGCATGACACTCAAAACTACCATAGCGATTGCCATAACTGCGGCAAACATTTTTCTCTCCGCCAACATAACAAGGGCGGACAACTGCACACGATACAAGGTCACGACATTCACGGCTAAGAACGGAGCACCTTCCAACACCACAAATGTCATCGACACAGATGAGCTCAGGAGGATTTGGCTGGCTACAGACAATGGAATAATATGCTACGCGAACTATACAATAGCCACGTATCGTTCCACTGAATCCAACCTGCAGTTCTTTAAGAGCAATGACGTTTTGGACATCGCCATAGCAAAGGACACGATATGGATGGTCACAAGCTATGGCCTTGAGTATTTCAACTTCCTTACTCGCTCGGCAGGCCAGATTGACGACCCACAGATCAACTACAAAGGCCTTTACAAGATCTGCGTCATGGGCAACGGTAGGATTCTCTTAGGAGGAAGAGACCAACTTCTCTTGGTTGGCAAAAGTGGCAGTGAGATCAAGGATTTGTCTGATTTAGGCGATGGACGGAGGATTCATGGCATAAAGGACATAATCAGTGATAGCAACGGGAATGTCTGGATAACAGCTAAGAAAGCTCCACTGTACTTCTTAGGAAGCGGATCAGACAAATTGGCTGAATGCCCGGAAAAAGACATCCAAGATGGCGCGCCTAGCATCCTTTCTGACAAAGCTGAGAATCCACTTGTGATCAGCACCTGGAATAACGATATTCTGATAATTGACGGCTCAAAGCCATCATCAATAATCAGATGCAGGCTAGACAATGAATACGGGAGAGTCAACTGTGCAGAGATGGACGATGAAGGCAATGTCTGGATAGCGACAGACCGAGGAATTCTCAGAATGTCTCCTTCCGGAGAGATCTCGAATGCGCTCGAATCAACAGACATTGACAATGACTGGAAAAAGGGACGTTATCTTTCCGCAAAGTATGTCGGGGAAGGAACCGTCTGTCTTTCATGCGAGGGTAAAGGCATCCTCTTACTAAAAAGGATGCGTCAGGAGGTAAAGACCTATTCCCCAGCCTCATCCGGATCCATCAACAGTACATCAAACGCTATAGCTGAAGATTGGAACGGACTGCTTTGGATCGGAACCGAGGGCGGACGTGTTTCTTTCTTCGACAAGGATAGAGAACGTTTTGTGCAAGGTCCGTCTTCACTGATGAAAGCATCGATGATTTTCGCTGTCGATGATCTGTGCTCCATACCAGAAGAAAAACGGATGTTCATGGCGACAAGGGAGTCCGGAATATGGGAATATGAAGAGGGGAAACCTCTGAAGCAATATATGCTTTCAGAAGAATGCTTGAGCGGATGCTTGGAAATTGACGGAGAGAAAGATGTATGGGTCGGGACTGACAGGGGAATATTCATTCTATTCAGAAGCAACGGAGGCTACAGAGTCATCGAGCCAGCGTCATTCAACAAAACAATGATGTTTCCAAATGTCAGCGGTCTCACATTCGAAGGTTCGTCCAGAGTCTGGATAGCCACAAGGGACAAGGGTGTGTTCAGTGCACACCATGACGGGAAATCATTCTCAGACATCAAGCACTATTGCATAGAAAATGACAACCTCATCAGCAACAACGTTAACTGCGTTCACATAAACGAAAACGGAACGGTCTTCATCGGGACGCACTATTCCGGACTTCTCTACTATGACCCATCCAATGACAACTTCGTGTCTGTCGGAGAGAACAACATGGTCAGAGAAAGCATCTCTTCAATCGTGGAAGATGTGTCAGGGGTACTGTGGATCTCCACCATAAATGGATTTTTAAGTTACTCTCCCAAAGCGCAAGGCTCAAAGCTCAAGAAATATTCAAATGACTATTTTGACAAGAACTACTCATTCATTCCAAACTCTGCATGGACTGACGGCAGCACCGTGATTTTCGGAGGATACGGAGGTATAAGCCAGTTCCGGATTTCTGACATAAGGGAGAAGCACGTTCTTCAAGCCCCGATGATTGTCGGAATCGGGATTAACAATGTCTATTTGGCGGACATCCCAGAGAAACGACGTACTAAAATAACAGATAAATTCCCTCCTTTCACAAACAATATGCTTCTTAGGCATAACGAGAACAAAATACGGTTCAATTTCGCCAACATATATTATGACATGACTCAGAACCCCAAATATTCCTATAAGTTAAGTGGGGTTGATAATGACTGGAAATATACCGACGCTCGTGAAGGATACACGAGCTACGACAATCTTGCGCCAGGGACATACCTTTTTTCTGTAAGGGTGCAAGAACCCGACAACAGTTGGTCAAAGGCCACGACAGTTGATTTTACGGTCATTAAGCCATGGTGGCGACGCACATGGGCAATAGTAATCTATCTTGTAGCTTTCGCTGGAATCATCATCCTCGTGGTCAGAGACCGAAACAATAAAAGGCATGTGGCCACACTTATGAAAGAAGTTGACCAGCTCGTAACCGACAAAAACCGTATCATTAGATTCTTCAGTTCTCATGACGACTCCGAATCTGACATGGACAGGCAGATGATCGACAAGATTGTCACACTTATCCAGGCTAACATTTCAAATTCAGACTTCAATGTCGAGACACTGCAAAGCGAAATGAGCATGTCAGCAAGCACACTGTACAGAAAAGTGAAAACCTTGACTGGAATGTCCCCAAGCAAGTTCATCCAAAATGTAAGGATGAAGCAAGCTTGCACACTCCTCATTACAAAGATAGGCAGTGTGTCCGAAGTAGCGTACAAAGTAGGGTTCACTGACCCGAAGTACTTCAGCAGTAATTTTAAGAAAGAATTTGGAATGACCCCATCCGAGTATAGGAATAAAGTCTCCGGACAGGCTGAAAATCAGAGAGAGGGAATCACATCTAACAATTAACAATGATGTGATCCCCTCTCCGGCACTTGCCATTCCAAGCCTATCCAAGAATAAACTCTTCTGCCAGTTCTTGTTCGGATGTCACTGCGACCTTATCGCCAACAGGAGACAATTTTCCGGCATGCTTCCTAAAAGAAGATTTAAACCAATCAATGGCCATCTTTGTCATCCTTTTGGCAATCTCTGGATTGTCCCCAGCGACATTCTGCGTTTCCATGACATCATCCTTAAGATTGTAGAGTTCAACACAGGTTCCATCATAGTTTACAAGCAGTTTCCAGTCTCCTTCCCTCACACACACGTTCGGACTTCTGGTCTGATAGGCATTCCGCGGAAGATCTTTGCCGACAAAATGCTTGCCGAATTCCCAATAGAGGGCTTCTCTCCTCTTCATCGTCTTGCCATGGAGAAGCCGGCTGAAATCCACACCATCCAGTTGATAGCCGTTGGTGTCGGGATGCTTGTCACCAGCGATCGCACAGATTGTCGGGAAAATGTCCACGCTGCAAAGTATGTCCTTGTCATTTCTCTGACCCGGTTTGATGACCGATGGCCATCTGATCATGAACGGCATCCTGATTCCCCCCTCATAAAGCGTGGCCTTTTGTCCCCTGAGCCCCGCTGTCCTACGATTCTTATAGCTTGGATTAGGACCATTGTCGCTGGTGAATATTACAATCGTGTTCTCGGCTATTCCTAGTTCGTCCAGCCCATTCAACAACCTCCCTATCTGCCTGTCAAGTTCAATAAGGACTGGGATGAAATTAAACTCTTTTTCCCAATATGCATTCTGTTTTCCGCTGGCCACTCCATTGTCATATTCCTTCTGGCTGGGCACATAAGGGGTGTGCATGTCATCCGGCCAGAGGTTGACATAACACGGCTCTCCCTTGTGGCGGGCGAGGAAATCAAGGGTCTTGTCTACAAAATAAGCTGTCCTGTCCCACCTTTTGACGCTGTCCCTGTCACTCCAAATCCAATCGGACGCTGTGATGGCTGGATCAGGATCCGGGCTTTCCCACGTGGAAGCATATTCATCAAACCCATAATCAGTGATTTGCGGCATATCCTTTACATCGCGCCCGCCTCCCATGTGCCATTTTCCAAAATGGCCGGTCGCATAACCATCCTTCTTCAACGCCTTCGCAAGGGTCGGAGCTTCCGCAAGGAGATAGTCATTGGATTCGTTTCGTCTGTTGCTTCTCCTATCATTGAGAAAAGTAGTGATCCCCCACTTTGTCGGATACATACCAGTGGTGACACCTACCCTTGACGGAGAGCTTATCGGACATGAGGTATAGTACTGACTGAATATTATCCCTTCCTTGCCAATCCGATCGATGTTCGGGGTTGGGGTAAACTGCCCACCGTAGGCGGAAATGTCGGAAAGCCCCATGTCATCAATATAAAGGAGAATCACATTAGGTCTAACATCTTTTCCGCCCGAAGTGTAGGCCGGGTTGGCTGCCATGGACGCTCCAACGTTTCCGAGTAAGGCAGCGAAAGCGGCCGGGATTACGGCCGCATTGTTAAGTTCCTTGTTCATAGACATCATTTCAAAACATTCTTATTCTGGAAATCAAGAATCACATCATCAATCCATATCGTTCCGGGCTTGGCCTTCCCAAGATAGAACACAAGCTGGTACCTGCCGCTTTCCGGAAGGTCTATGTCCTTGAAAAGGAACTTGCCCCCCTTCCTTGAGAGTTTCACAAGCCTGTCAAACGGTTTTTTGTTTATGTCCTTGAGGCTTTCCAGCCTGAAATAAATCTCGTTCTTCCTGTCTGACTTATAGGTGAACCCTATGTTCACCTTGGAAGGCTCGTTCAACGGGAAAACCCATTTAAGCGCTGAGTTAGCCGGCCTGACTCCCGATGCTCTGACATCGATTCTTGCGGTGTTGCCGTTAATCCGGTCATCAATGCTGAATGCGACATCGGACGGTTTCTCACTGACCATGCCCCAATCACCAAGGTTATCAGCGAAATCACCATTGATGTGGCGTTTGAATATTCCTTGCCGCTCGCCATAACCTCTTGAGTCAAGCGGATAAGCATGAACCCTTTCGGCCCACATCTCCCAAGCATTGAACATGAACCTCACTCTCTCTGGATACTTTTCTGAAAGATCGTGCAGTTCCGTGGGATCGGACTCCATGTCGTGGAGGCAAGGCTTGGAGATGTCCCAGGGGCGACCTTCAAGATTCTTGACAACCATCTTCCACTTGCCGTCCCTTGCAGCGATGTTGGCCTCATGCTCCCAGAACGTCATGCCCCTGCCGGTCGCCTTTCCGCTGAAATTGGGCACAAGACTAACTCCCTCCAACGGGTGTATTTCATTGCCTTTAAATGTTTTTGGATATTCAGCCCCCGCGACATCAAGGCATGTCGCCATGATGTCCGCGAAGTAGCCATATTCCCGAATCCAAGCACCGTTGTACTTTCTTTCGATTCCGGCGGGCCATGAGACAACCAGCGGGGAAGCTATTCCTCCCTCGTAGGTGAAATGTTTATATTCCTTGTAAGGCGTGCCGCTGAGATTCGCCCAGCTTCTCCTATAGCTCTCGTATGAGCCATCCTTGCCTGTCAGATCCTTTGTCTTGCCACTGCTGATATGTTCCGCACAAGCGCCATTGTCGCTCATAAACATGATAAGCGTGTTGTCGAACTGCCCCCTGTCCTTCAGGGCGTTTACGATTTTCCCTATTCCTTGGTCCATCGCATCCACCTGAGCGGCATAGATTGCCATCCTCCTGCTGAAATCGGCTCTCTGTTCATCGGTGAGAGAATCCCATGAAGGCACTTCAGGATCTCGGACGGACATCTCTGTCCCTTCCGGGAAGAGTCCCATAGCTATCTGGCGCTTGAACCGAGCCTCCCTTAGTTTGTCCCAACCATCCTTGTAGATGTCCTCGTATTTTTCAATGTCCTGGTCGAGGGCATGCAAAGGCCAGTGTGGGGCATTGAACGCCATGTAGAGGAAAAGTGGCTTGTCCTCATAGTTATGCCTCGTGATAAAAGCGGACGCGCTGTCGGCCAGGGATGTCGTGATGTAGAAGCCATCACCATTCTTCCTCACGCGTTCATTGTCGTTGGTCATCAACGCATTGAAATAGTTCGACGCGCCTTCAACTATACCGTAGAACCTGTCAAATCCACGCTGTCTCGGCCAGTCAGACTTGTTGTCCCCTTTGCACATACGGTCTGTACAAAGATGCCACTTCCCTGACATATATGTTCCATAGCCCTGTGAGCCAAGGGCTTCCGCGATCGTCACACAGTTCTTATTAATATGCCCTTGGTATTCCGGTGAGGTTATGTCCGCAGCGGCCATCCAACCCATTCCGGCCTGATGAGGGTAAAGACCGGTCATCAAGACGGCACGCGACGGGCAACTACGTGCATTGTTATAGAACTGCGTCCACCGGATGCCGTTCTTCGCAAGATTGTCAATGTTCGGGGTGCGGATCTCGCCACCGTAGCATCCGATGTCCGAATATCCCATGTCATCGGCAAGAATGACAACAATGTTTGGTCTTGCAAGGCCACTTTGCTCCTGAGCCGATGCCGCAAGGCCGACAAAAGGCAGGGCAGCTATTGCAAGATACTTTACATCAGTCATGTTCACCTATTGATTTTAGTTATTATTTCCAACATTATTAACTTGTTGCAAAGTTAACGGAATGGCGGTTCCCCTTTGGTTCAATATTCATTCATTCTGGTCATGGATATCACCCATAGGCCATTTTACGTGTTTTCAGGAGTATTTTAAAATTTATATTTGTACTAGAAACGCAATCCTGCGAAGCCCTATTCCGGACAATGACATAATAATCATAAGCAATGTTGAAGAAGATAGCAGCAGCGGCAGCAGTAACCGTACCTTTTGTTCATGGAATTGCTGCACCTCAAGTCAAAGAAAGGCCAAACATCGTCGTGATCATCGCTGATGACCTTCTTTCCTCCGAAATCAGTTTTCTTGGAGGGAAAAACATCAACACACCGAACATCGACAGGATCGCTCAGGAAGGGGTCAGCTTCACGCATAACTACGCTTCCATGGCCATGAGTGTACCGGTCCGAGCCTCAATGTACACAGGGCTGTATCCGGTCAGAAACGGTTCATATTCAAACCACAGAGACACCTACTTCGGAACCAGGACTGTCAATGAATATATGCCAGAAGAGGGTTACAGGGTAGGGCGCACCGGAAAGGACCATCCGGTCACTAAAGATGTCTATTTTTTTGACGAAATCCCCGGATTCACTGTAGGCTGCACAAGCAAGAAGGCACCCTATTCAGTCGAAGGCATTAGGAAATGGATAAGCGAGGGGGCAGATCCTTTTCTTCTCTATGTGTGCAGCATAAACCCACATGCCCCATGGACCTGGGGCGACCCGAGCGAATTCGATCCCGACAAACTTGTCATGCCGGACAACTGTGTGGACAGTCCCGAAATGAGACAGATTTTCTGCAAGTATCTCGCTGAAGTCAGAGCGTTGGACAACGAAGTCGGCTCTGTGTATGAAATGCTCAAGGAGACCGGAAAACTTGACAACACCATCATCATGTTCCTTGGCGAGCAGGGGCCACAGTTCCCTGGCGGGAAATGGACCCTTTGGAATCCAGGTGTCCATAGCGCGCTGTTCGCAAGGTATCCTCGCAAAATCAAAGCAGGAAGCATGTGCGATGCCATAGTACAGTACGAAGACCTGCTGCCGACCTTTATTGACATCGCTGGAGGCAAGCCTCGTCCTGAACTTGACGGTGTTAGTTTCAAGAAGGCTCTTTACGGTGAGTCAAACTCTTGCCGGAAATATGCCTTTGGCATCCATAATAATATTCCGGAAGGAACGCCATACCCTATAAGAAGCATCAGGGATGACAGATACGCTCTCATCCTGAACCTGACTCCTGACACTGAATATTACGAGAAACACCTGATGAGAGCAGATGGCGGCCCGACCAATGTCTGGCCGGCATGGCTAAATGCTGCGAAGTCCGACAAGAGGGCCAGGCAGCTTATCGACCGTTATGTCAAGCGTCCCTCTGTTGAGTTTTACGATGTCAAGAATGACCCATGGGAAATGAACAATCTTGCTGGAGACAAAAAGTACAAGGCAAAGATAGAGAAGATGCAAAAGGAGCTGTTCAAATGGATGGAGGAGCAGGGGGACACCGGAGCAAACTTGGACAAACCATTCCAAAACAGAGCGGAAGTTGCCAGAAAACAGATAACGGTACACGATAGGGCCGTCCTTGTAAAGCCGGGACGGATACGAGATCCATACAGGATCAGGGCAATCGACCAAGCCCATGCGGAACCGGGGGAAGAAGAAGTGCAGACATTCAAATGATGAAGAAAGAATTAGTTTCCCTATGTCTGGCAGGCCTGGCGCTGACATCAGCCGCAAGGAATAACACCAGACACCCCAACATAATACTCATTGTGGCAGACGATCTCGGATGGGGCGATGTCGGCTATCACGGCAGCGAGATTCGCACTCCGAACATAGATGCGTTCGTCAATGACGGAATCGAGCTGGACAGGTACTATGTGTCTCCTATAAGTTCTCCAACAAGGGCGGGGCTGATGACCGGAAGATATCCCAATAGATTCGGATTCAGGGAAAGCGTCCTGCCTCCTTGGAGGAAAGGCGGGCTTCCTCTTGAGGAAGAGACCTTTGCGGACATGCTCGGAAGATGTGGGTACAAAAACAGAGCGATGATAGGCAAATGGCATTTAGGGCATAGCTGCAAGGCTTACCATCCATTGGAACGAGGCTTCACACACTTCCACGGACTTCTCAACGGAGCCTTTGACTATTTTACGCACAAAAGGGAAGGCGAAATTGATTGGCATGATGACTGGGACACCTGTCGTGAGGAAGGATACTCCACTGACCTGATAGGTTCCGAAGCGGTAAGATGCATAGAGGAATATTCCCAAACCGCCCCATACTTCCTATACGTGGCGTTCAATGCTCCCCATACCCCTTATCAGGCTCCAGAAGAAGAAATAGCGAAATATCTCCCCCTCGACCAATTCCGTAAACTTGGGAAAAAGGACCAGGACGGATGGATCTACCGAGCCATGGTGTCAAGGATGGACACAAACATCGGCAGGATTCTTTTCGCTCTAGACAAGTCTGGGCAGGCGGACAACACGATTGTCTTGTTCATGAGCGACAACGGAGGTGTTCCCGGAATGGAGCCATATTCCCGATGTCTGCCCCTCAAAGGGCACAAGTTCGATGAATGGGAAGGTGGAGTACGGGTTCCTGCCGCAATCAGATGGCCAGAAGGGTTTATCAGCAAGAGCCAACCCCTCAACCAGGTGATCTCTTTTGTTGACATCCTGCCTACAGTCGCGGACATCCTTGATGCAGACGCACCAGCAAGGCCCTATGACGGGATAAGCATGTATCCGGTACTTTCCGGGAAAAGGAAAAGAATCGACAGAATCCTATATCTCGGCCTTGGCGCGGCCGTGGGGCAGAACTTCAAACTCATCATTCCGACAAAGAATAAAGGTTTAAGGCTCAAAGAAGAGTATTTCACGAACATAATCAAAGACCCTTGCGAGAGGTCTGACGGGAAACTGAAAGGCCACAATAGGCAAAGAACGCGTCTTCGCAAGGTGATCAAGCAGTACGACTCCATTAAACCCGCAATGCCTGAACAACCGTACGGCAAAGGCAAGAAAGGGTTCAGGGCGCCAAAGGAATGGGACATCACAACACTGTAAAAAACATAGCCATGTTTATAACAATTATTGCCTAGGCCATTTCCAAGCCAAGGGAAATTGCCCAGACAATAATTACTATTCAGAATATCCTTGCTGTATTGTAGAAATTTGTGAAGCGTATTCCATTTTCGGCAAGAGAATTAAGTTATGAGTTTGGACTTCTCCGCCATAGCAGCCTAAATCCGAGACACCCCTATCATCCACGAGGATGACAATAATATTAGGCCTATTGTCTTTTGCCAAACAAGTGGCAGAAGGGACAATAGAAAGCCGGACTATCGGGAGTGCTATTATTTTTTATTTATTTTCATTACTGGTTCTCTGTTTGCGCCACACTACCATACTAATACCCTTCATTCTGCTCACAGAGTTTATTTGCATCAATCTCTGTCTGCGGAATAGGAAAAACAAGAAAATGATCGTCTATCTTACTGCTGACGACTTCTCCATACTGCTTAAGAGTACGTGCCTTCGCGGTTTCGATGAATTTTCCTTGCCTTATGAGGTCCTCACGACGATGATTCTCGCCTACCAATTCCCAGCTTCTTTCCTGAAAGATTCTGTCGCGAAGAGATTCCTTCGTGAACGAACTCAAATCCAGCTTGTCAGTAAGGCCTGCTCTATCACGTATTTCCTGCAGCAGATCAAGAGATTCTTGATTTGGGCCTTTCAACTCATTCAGTGCCTCCGCTCTGGCTAAGATGATATCAGCAAGGCGAAAGACAGGTATATCGTTCCCATGAGCGTTCGCGACAGCATTAATATCAGGGGTATATTTGAATAGTCTGATATTGTCCTTACCTTTAAGATCCACCAGAGAGCCATTGGATTTATAATAGCTAGTGACATATAGACCTAGCCTTTTATCTGCTGGGTTATATGAATTATAGAAGGAATCCCATACTCTGTCCATTCTGGCCCAATTACGCATGTTCGGAAGGAATGTAATCTTTCCATCAACGGTTGATTTGAAATCAGGAGGGAACGCTCCGTTCATCAACTCGTTGCCTGTTCCTAGAGCACTACATGTATAGACCCATATAAACTCCGTATTCTTCTGTTCATTATCAACAGTAAAAAGAGTGGTATAATCTGGCCAAAGATTATAGACTTTAGAGCCTATTATGAGTGCAGCCATATCTGCAGATTTCTGCCACTGCCTCGTCTGAAGATAATGTTTGCAAAGATATGCTTGTGCAGCACCCTTGGTGGCGCGTCCGTACTGATACCCCGTCATAGCTCCACGTTCAGGAAGATTTGACGCAGCCGCTAGCATCTCGCTCTCAATGAATGACTCTATTTCTTCGGTGGTGCTCTTCTTCATGTCTGCCTCTCCAGTAGTGGTCAGTCTAAGAGGCACATTACCCCAGAGAGAATGCATCTTAAAATATACAGATGCTCTAATGAAACGAGCTTCTGCTTTCATTAGTTTCTTGGTCTCATCGTTAATCGGTGCGGAATCAATATTCTCAAGAACTAGGTTACAGTCCCTTATAGCTTTATAGCAACGGTTCCAGAGAGTTCCCCAATGTCCAGGATACGAAGCATCGAAAGAGAAATTGCTCATCGGCACATACTGTTGGTTCACAGCACCTCCCGTCTCCCAAAATTGATCGCAAACCCACTCTTCTTGAAACTGGATATTACCTCCGAAGTTGCCATTTATCGCAGCGTAGTCATACGCATTGAAAAGAACTCTTTCGACTCCTGTTTGTGAACTGAACATCTTTGCTGGATCGAGTTCCGAGTACACCTCTTCTTTGAGTATATCATCGCATCCAGTAGTGGAATAGAGTGCCACTGTATATATTACACCTAAAAAAATATGTTTAATATTCGGTTTCATATTATGTTTGTTGTTAAAATGTAAGGTTCATTCCGAATGTATAAGTCCTGTATGTAGGATATGAGTTGAAGTCAATTCTTAATGTACTGCTGTTGTTGGCATTAACTGATGGATCCTGCCCAGAATAGCTAGTCAGAGTCACTAGATTTTGACCAGTAATATAGAGGGTCAGATTGCTTATCCTGCTATTCTCTCCCAAAGGCACATTATATGAAAGCTGGACTGTCTGGAGCCTTAAATATGAGCCATCCTGAACAGTCATGTCGTTGACTGGCTTGGTTCCTTGTCGTGTAGGGTTCACAAACGAAGGATACTTCTTTGAAGGATGCTCAGGTGTCCATCTATTTAGGTACATTTCAGCAATCCTATTGCGCCTATGGCTGACAGGATAGTAGGATTCGACTATAGAGTTGTTCAATATCTTAAAACCTAGGGCTGCATCGAAAAACGCATTGAGAGTAAATCCTTTATAAGAGAATTCATTACCTAAGCCCATTGTCACCTTAGGAATTGAATTTCCGATTATGACACGATCCTCAGAATTGACCGTACCGTCACCGTTCTGATCAATGAACTTTATATCCCCTGGTTGTACTGGATCTTTTGTCCCAGACTTTTCAATCTCTTCCGTGGACTGCCATATTCCTGCTGTCTTATATCCATAGAACGAATTCAATGTCTCCCCTTCCCTGATAATCGCAATCTGTGACGTGGTCTGTCCGGCTCCCGTATGAATCATATCAGGAATGCCGCCAAGATTCTCAACCTTGTTCCGGAGTGTTCCGAAGTTAAATGAGGTGTTCCAAATAAACGGACCTTCGAAGTTCCTTGAACTGATTGTGAATTCAAAACCTCTATTGGATATGTCACCTACATTTTCAAGTCTCTGCGTGTAGCCTGTAGATGCCGCTATTGGTCTGTTGAAGAGCATATCCGAAGTAAACTTATAGAAATAATCCATTGATATGGAGATACGGCTATTGAGAAAAGCCATGTCAAGTCCAGCATTGTATTGGGATGTCGTTTCCCACTTCAAGTCTGGATTCGCAAGTCTTGAAGGTTCGAATGTAACTACCTTCTTGTTATCAAGGATAAGGTCGCCACCCTTGCTGAAAGTCGTTATAGACATATAGTTACCAATGTCTTGGTTTCCTGTCCGTCCATAACTCAGACGTAACTTAAGGTCATCAAACACATTAAGATTTCTGATAAAATCATAGTTGGCCGCCTTGATGGCAAACGCTGCAGAAGGGAAATATCCAAACTTGTTGTTAGCTCCAAACCTTGATGAACCATCAACACGGAGTGTGGCTGTGAATAGATATATATCCTTAAGGCTATAATTTAATCTGCTGATAAAAGAAAGCAGTTTGTTGCTCTCACGTGAAGAGCCCACTGATGTAAGAGTCGGGTCTCCGAGTCCAAGATTGTCTGTGAAAGTATCATCGCCAGGGAAGCCTTTGGCGGTAACATTGAACGTATTATGCGAAAACTTCTGATATGTGACACCTGCCATGACATTAAGGTTACTTGTGCAAAAATCCTTAATGTAAGTAGTGGTGAGTTCACCTAGATAGTTCGACCTTGTCCCTGAAAAGACGTTTGCGACACCAGAGTTGGCACGTCCGTCTTGGGTGAGCTGTGATACATAGGTATCTCTGCGGCTTAACCTAACATCGAAACCAATATTCGCCTTTATTGTCCAGCCTTGCATAATTGTAAAGTCCGCCCAATATGTGCCGAGAGTCCTATAGTTGTTTGTCATGCTAGTCTTGCCATACAGAAGTGCCAGAGGGTTCTCCACATTCAAGAAAGAACTCCTTTTATATGTGCCGTCATCATTCTTTACAGCCTGCGTTGGGTCGTAGTTACGAGCACTGTACAAGAGACCGCCTTCCTCATTTGTGCCATACCCTAGAGGCACCACCTTGTCCTTACTATAAGAGGTTGTCATGTTTGCTCCGGCACGTAGTCTCTTTCCGGCGTACTCAAGGTTGATTCTACCGTCATACCTGTCATATCCTGATTCCTTGAGGACTCCATCTTGGTTAAATATATTCACTGAGGCAAAATATTTAATATCCTTTCCTCCACCTGTCAATGAAAGACTATGGCTATGAAGAGCAGCCTTCCTTATCAAGAGAGACTGCCAGTCAGTACCGCCATTCTCGATATCAGTCACGATTTCTGTTTCAGATACACCAGAACCTGGTGTCGCCTGAATCTCGTTGAGGATTCTCTTATAGTCTTCAGCATTGAGGACCGCCACCATCTTCTTTGGATCTTGAATTGCAACATATCCATCGTATGACACTTTTGTCCTGCCCGAACTTCCTTTCTTTGTAGTGACGATGATGACACCATTTGCACCACGGGCACCATATATAGCGGTTGCTGATGCATCTTTAAGAATCTCAATAGACTCTATATCTGCAGGGTTAATGTTGGATATAGGGTTTCTTGCAGCACTCACGCCAGGCATGCTGGCACCTTGCCCTGAAACCACATTATTTGTTTCAATCGGAAGGCCATCAACCACGTACAGAGGAGCGGATGACGCATTGACCGAACCGGCACCACGGATCTGAACATCGATACCTCCCCCTGGTTCAGCACTTGACTGGGTGACCCTCACACCTGCAGCACGCCCTTCCATGAGGGCTGAAAGGGAAGCATTCACGCCTTGTCCCATATCCTTCTTTCTAAATGAAGAGACTGACCCTGTAAGATCCTTCTTCTTCACTGTACCATATCCGACCACAACCACTTCATCTAGAAGTTCCTGATCCTCTTGAAGAATGACATTCATGTCTGGAGATGCCACAACCTCAACATTGTTATATCCTATTGAAGAGAACACCAGTACTGTTCCAGGAGCCACTGAGATTGTAAAATTTCCGTCAATGTCAGTAATTGTCCCCTTGTTGGTGCCCTTCACGAAGACACTTGCTCCGATTATCGGAATCCCGGCGGCATCCTTTACAGTTCCTGATACAGATTCCTGCATGGCCACCTCTGCACTTGGCCTGACATCAGCCGAATACATGTCGGGGATGCCAAGCAGCATCATACCCAGCATCAATAAAAGTTGGTAATTTCGCATATTCATGTTATTAATGTATTATGTGTTTAAGCAAACTCTTAGTTGCGACTCCAATTTCGCAAAAAACATAACTTTTCAGGGCTCACGTTATGCCAAAAACTATGAGCAAAGTTAGCCGATTAGCCCTGTTTAGGAGGTTTAATTATCTGTCAAAAGCAAGTTCAAAATCATTCCGAGGTCATTTAGGCCAATTTTGAGCTTATGGGTACACATAACACTACGAAGCAAAGCAAACTTCATTTTTAATTCAAAATACAATCATAATTCTTTCATGCTTTTCATATTTAACAAATGATAATTTATTTTTGTTGTTACCTCATAATCGGTAACTCTTAAATTATAACAATCAATATGAACACAAAACCTCTGATTTGCGCCCTTTGTGTCGCCATTGCCTCTGCTACCAACCCTGTCTTAGGGAAGCAGCCCAACAACAGAATCACACCTCCTGCGTACCCGCTGGTGACCATCGATCCCTACACTAGCATCTGGTCCAACACGGGCAACCTCTACGGTGGCGCCACAATCCACTGGACGGGAAAGGAGTTCCCTCTAGTCGGTGTGGCCAAGGTTGATGGAGTAAGTTATCGTTTCATGGGTGTCGAGGATGTTGATCTCACACAGGTTGTCAACACCGCTGACAATGGCGGATGGGATTGCACCTACACCATGGAAAGGCCGGCTGATGATTGGATGAGCCTGGCTTTCGATGACACTTCATGGAAAAAAGGACAAGGCTGCTTCGGAACAAAAAATGAAAAGACAGCCGGAACTTTCTGGAAAGGAGGAAATGTCTGGGTAAGAAGAACGGTGAATGTTCCGGAAATAAGCAAGGACGAGACATTATACCTTATATATAGTAACGACGACATTGCCACATTCTACATCAATGGTGTCAAGGTGTTCTCAACCAACGAGGTGCACCACAACGCCAACGTGGCCTTGGACGCAATGGCAACAGCAGCCCTCAAAGCCGGTGAAAACGTGATCTCCGCCACTTGTGAGGACACTGGTGGCCTGGCGGTCTTAGACTTTGGGCTTGCGGTCAAAAGAGAAGGCGAGAAGCTCGTCCTGCTCAACACAGCCAAGCAGATCTCCGCGGATGTCCAGGCAACACAGACCCATTACAACTTCGTATGCGGCCCTATAGACCTACAGGTGACATTTACCGCCCCTCTTCTGCTGAATGACCTCGAACTTCTAAGCCGTCCTGTCAACTACATCTCCTACAAAGCATCTTCCAATGACGGCAAGAAGCATGACGTGTCAATCTATTTCGAAGCGTCACCTCGCATCGCCCTTGATTATCCGTTCCAAGACAGCATGAGCGAGATTGTCTATGACGGAGACATGGTATATGTAAAATCAGGAAGCGTCAGTCAAGGGATACTCCAAAAAAAAGGTGATGACAGGCGTATCGACTGGGGTTATTTCTATATGGCCGGGGACAACGGTTCCACAGTAGCCGGTGTCGGCAAAGCATCAGCCCTCAGAAGTTGTTTCGTCCAAGGAGGCGATGTCAATTCCATCGGATCAAAAGGCGGGAACGATTCGGGACGCATGGCGCTTGTCCAAAATCTAGGAAAAATCAAGAAAGCTGACGGACACGTTCTCATCGGCTATGATGACATCTATTCAATACAATACTTCGAAAAGAATCTCCGGCCCTACTGGAACAGAAACGGGGACAAAAGCATATTCGATGAATTCAACTCCGCTGCCAAGGAATATTCCTCTTTGATTAAAAAATGCGACAAATTCGACAGAGAACTTATGCTTGACGCGGAAAACACCGGAGGAAGGGAATATGCCGAACTCTGCGCACTCGCCTATCGCCAAGCAATCCACGCACATAAGCTAGTTGAGGCTCCGAACGGGGATATTCTTTGGCTCTCTAAAGAGAACAACAGCAACGGCTCCATCGGCACAGTCGATGTGACATATCCTTCCGCCCCACTGTTCCTTCTTTACAACCCTAAACTTGCGGAAGGCTTAATGAACCACATCTTCTATTATTCCGAAAGTGGCAGATGGGCAAAACCCTTCCCTGCTCATGACGTAGGCACATATCCTATCGCTAACGGACAGACCTACGGTGGAGACATGCCTGTAGAGGAGGCTGGGAACATGCTCATACTCACCGCGGCAGTGTGCCATTATGAGAAAGATGCGTCCTATGCTGCAAAGCACTGGGGCATGCTCACCACATGGGCTGAATACCTTGAAAAATTTGGATTAGACCCTGAAAATCAACTCTGTACAGATGACTTCGCTGGTCATTTCGCCCACAACGCCAATCTTTCCATCAAGGCCATCCTCGGTATCGCGTCCTACGGCCATCTTGCAAAGCTGCTTGGCAAGGATGATCTCGCGGAGAAGTACACAAACAAAGCAAGGACCTTCGCCAAGGAATGGATGAGAATGGCTGATGACGGAGACCATTACCGTCTCACATTCGACAAGCCCGGGACTTGGAGCCAGAAGTACAATCTCGTGTGGGACAAACTACTCGGACTAGAAATCTTCCCGGAAGAAGTGGCTGAAAAGGAACTTGCCTACTATCCTAAGGTACAGAACACATGGGGACTCCCTCTTGATTCAAGAAAAACCTACACCAAGACAGACTGGATTATCTGGACAGCCACATTGGCTGGCAACATGGATGAATTCCAATCTTTTGTCGCCCCTGTCTGGAAATTCATGGACGAGACAGAGGACAGGGTGCCCATGTCTGATTGGGTGTTCACAGACAGACCAGTACACAGAGGCTTCAAGGCAAGGTCCGTTGTCGGAGGGTACTTCATAAAAATGCTTGAGAATCTTTAATAATGTCAACCATGAATGATGATCTGAAAAAGATGATTGTCCCGTTGTCACTTCTTGCTGTTTCACTGTCGCAAGAAGCCGGAGCCGCGGGAAGACAAGACAAACGTCCAAACATAATCGTAATCCTTGCCGATGACTTAGGTTACTCTGACCCGGGATGTTACGGAGGTGAAATCCATACTCCGAATCTGGATCTGCTCGCTAGAAACGGAGTGCGTTTCAACCATTTCTACAACGCGTCCAGAAGTTGTCCGACCAGGGCGTCACTTTTGACAGGACTTTACCAGCATCAGGCCGGCATTGGAAGGATGACCTTTGACAATGGACTTCCTGGGTACAGGGGCACCCTTTCCAAAAATGCCGTAACTATCGCTGAGGTGCTCAGGGACGTGGGTTACAGAACAAGCATGGTTGGCAAATGGCATGTCGCGGAGACACCTCTGCGCAAAGACCAAAGGGACTGGCTCAACCATCAAGTGTTCCACGAGAGCTTCGCAGACTTGAGCAACTACCCGGTCAACAGAGGCTTCCAGACCCACTACGGTCTGATCTATGGCGTGGCAGACTACTTCGACCCGTTCAGTCTGGTGGAAGGCGAAGTTCCTGTTAAAAGTGTTCCTGAAGGATATTACCTTACACAGGCTCTGTCCGACAGGGCGGAGAAAGAGATCAGGGAATATGCAGATGATGACAAACCATTTTTTATGTATCTGGCCTACACATCCCCGCATTGGCCTCTGATGGCGCTTCCCGAAGACATCGAGAAATACAAGGATACCTACAAGGTTGGCTGGGAAGAAATCAGAAATTCCCGCTACGAAAGACAAAAGGAACTTGGAATATTCGGAGATGCCGAGGATTTCCTTTCCGACAGGCAATTCCACGACAGATGGGAAGACAACAATAACGCGGAGTGGGACGCCCGCGCAATGGCAGTACATGCCGCGATGGTGGACAGGATGGATCAGGGTATAGGTCAGGTAATCAGAGCCTTGCGGGAAACAAATCAACTGGACAACACTCTCATCCTGTTCCTTTCTGACAATGGATGCAGCCCGGAAGTCTGCGAGAACATGGAACCCGGAGAGAATGACAGGCCAGACATGACAAGAGACGGTCGTGTCATCGTGTACCCGAAAAACAAGGAAGCCCTGCCTGGTCCGGAGACAACGTTCGCTTCCCTTGGAGCAAGATGGGCGAATGTGGCCAACACTCCGTTCAGGTACTGGAAAGCAAAATCCTACGAAGGCGGCATCTGCACCCCGATGATCGCCCACTGGCCTAAAGGAATAAAAAAGAACGTGGGAGGAGTGACTTCTGAATATGGCCACGTGATGGACATCATGGCGACATGCCTGGACCTCGCAGATGCAGAATATCCTTCTGTCTATAAAGGACATGAGATCATCCCGATGGAAGGCGTCAGCCTGGTTCCCATATTCAAGAAAGGACACAGAACCGGACATGGCTATTATGGTTTCGAACACTTCAATGAAAGAGCCTTCATTTCCAATGACGGATGGAAGATCGTTAAACCTGGTAAGGAAGCCAATTGGGAACTTTATAATCTGAATACAGACCGCAGCGAGAAGCACAATGTCGCGATGGAGCATCCCGACCGTGTTGCCACGATGATGAAAGAGTACGAGGCGTGGGCCAAGCGCTGCATGGTCGAACCCTGTCCGGGACAGAATAAGAAATAATAGTCATTCTTCCAAAAAAACATGTATATTTACATACATGAACATCCCCTGGTATATGAAAAAAACACTTTTGTTGTTGTCGTTTGCTTCTGTACTGGCCGCAAGTTGCGGCCAGTACAAGCATTTCACCAATCCATTGATTAACCAGAACTGGCCGGACCCGATGGCCATTTATAATACCGATGACGATCATTAACATGTCAGACGCGACATTCGAGAAGACACTGACCCTCGGGGACGCCATACGCCTTTCCGGGCCTATGGCCTTCAACATAATGATCAAGCCCGCAGGGTCGCTCTGCAACCTGGACTGCAAATATTGCTACTACCTTGACAAGGCTGAGATCTACGGCGGCAAGGAGCCACGGATGAGCGAAGCGATGCTGGAAAAGGTCGTTCAGGAATATATCAACGCCAATGAGGTGCCGGAAGTGACGTTCAACTGGCACGGTGGCGAACCGCTGGTGCTGGGGTTGGACTTCTACCGAAAGGCCATTGAATATGAGCGTAAATATGCCGGTGAGAAGGTCATCCACAACACCATCCAGACCAACGGCACCCTCCTCAACCGAGAATGGGCGAGATTCTTCCACGACAACGATTTTCTTGTGGGAATATCCTTGGACGGTCCCAAGGATATTCATGACAGGTACCGCAAGGACAAGGGTGGCTTCCCGACCTTTGACAGGGTGATGAGCGGGTTGAATATTCTTAAAGGGGAAGGGGTTGAGTTCAACACGATGTCCACGGTGAACCATGCCAGCGAAGGCCGAGGTTTGGAAACTTACATATTCTTAAAAGAGGTCGGCAGCGGCTTCATGCAGTTCATGCCGGTCGTGGAGCACGTCAAGTACCCGTTGAACGGGGCTGGCAAGCCAGACAAGAAAAAACGCCCTTTCATCGTTGACCCAAAGACCGATGGAGCTGTCATAGCACCTTGGTCGGTGAGTGACATCGGTTTCGGTCGATTCCTCTGCGACATATTCGATTATTGGATCCGCAACGATGTAGGACGCTATTTCGTCACCAACTTCGATGCGACCCTTGCCAACTGGGTCGGTGAGATGCCGGGCACCTGCACATTCGCCCAGACCTGCGGTGGCAATGCCGTCATCGAGCACAACGGAGACCTCTACCCGTGCGATCATTTTGTCTATAAGGACTATCTTCTCGGCAACATCGCCGACAAGTCCATCGCCGAGATGATGCGTTCCGACAAACAGACAGCCTTCGGAATCGACAAGCGCAACAAGCTGCCCACCAAGTGCTTACGGTGCGAATGGCTTTTCGCCTGCAACGGAGAGTGCCCCAAGCACCGGTTCAACACCTACGAGTCCCGTCAGGCTCGTGGCGGTGCACGGATTGAGACCGACCTCAACGCCCTCTGCGCAGGCTACCAGATGTTCTTCAGCCATGTCGCCCCCTATATGGACTACATGAAGGACCTCCTGTCCCGCAAGATGTCCCCCGCCTACGTCATCCCCTGGGCCAGAACCCATGCGATGCAACAGCGGTAAAAGGCAAGATATCCAAGACGAAGTCCATCCCTCCCCTAAAAGTCCCCCATTATCCCCCGTGCGTAAAATCAAGCGAATCACTCACGAAAGGAGTGGTTTACCGTCTCTCGTTCGTAAGATGGACGATTCTGCGCACCGATGGCATATTCGTTTTTGCAAAAATGATTTTATTATCGATTTTCATTTTTACAAAAATGTTTTTTACATTTGTCATCAAAGATGATTGATATGGAACTTTCAGACATTCGCCCTCTCATTGAATTTTATCACAGCAAGCTATCACAAGTATCGCTTGATTTCAAACGCTATTTGTACAATAAGATTAATTGGAAGGCCAGAATAATTGGCATCCGGGGCGAGCGGGGTGTGGGTAAGACAACAATGCTTATCCAACGAATAAAGGAGAAGTACACAAACCCTGATGACACAATCTACATATCATTGGATCATCTTTGGTTCAAAACGCACTCTCTTCAGGAACTGATAGGATTTCTGTACAATCGTGGAATCAATGAATTCTACATAGACGAAGTGCATAAATACGAGGACTGGAGCCGCATAATCAAGAACCTCTACGATCAATATGCCAATCTTAGAGTTATCTACACTGGTTCGTCAATGCTTGAACTGGACAATTCAATCGTGGATATGTCCAGACGGCAGACACCTTACATCCTTAAAGGGATGTCATTCCGCGAATTTCTGGAATATGACGGCATCATTGACATTCCGGCATATAGTCTTAAAGATATTCTTTCCCACCATAACACAATATCGCTGGACATTGTGCCACACATGAAAGTTCTACGAGAATTTGACAACTACCTTCATTTTGGAGTATATCCTTTCTATAAAGAGGCCGGTGATGATTTCTTGGCGATGTTGCAGAACGTGGTCAAACTTGTTGTGGAAAGCGACCTTCCGGCTGTGGAGAAGGTGTCCTACCCCACCATCGACAAATGCAAGAAACTATTTATGATCATCGCGGAGAATGTCCCTCTGCAACCCAACACGGAAAAACTGGCTTCATCTATGAGCACAACCAGAAACACTCTCCTCTCCCTTCTCTATAAACTGGATGAGGCAGAAATTCTGAACCTTCTCACAACAGAACTTAAGAATTACAAAAGACTGGTCAATCCTGAAAAAATCTATCTTGGAAACACCAATCTTATGTATGCGTTTTCTCCAAAGATCAACATTGGAACCATGCGCGAAACGTTCTTCATCAACCAAATGTCCGCGGTATCTTCCGTGCAGATGCCGGCAAAAGGAGATTTTCTTGTTGATGGCGACTATCTGTTTGAGATAGGCGGCGACAATAAAAATTTTGAACAAATCGCAGACATGCCCACAAGTTACCTTGGCATTGACGGTATAGAGACCGGCTACGGCAACCGCATCCCTCTATGGATGTTCGGACTATTGTACTAATTTGTTGTAAACGTCTCACGTAAGAAGCCAAACACCTGCTCAGAACCTGAACACTCCGGAGTCAAAGTCCGAGTTCTCAAGGCTCTTGGCGGAGTGGTTTTCCTTGCCGCGCTGGAAGAACCAGGAGATGGTGAAGCCGAACTCGCGGTTTTTGGTACGGAGATTTGTCTGTGTCACGTGATGGACAGGAGCCAAGGAAACCGTCTCGTTGGAGTACTTGTCATCGTAGAACGGGAACAGGTACGACACCTTCTCCAGCCCCTTTCTGTACGGTCCGTCCAGCATCTTCCCACCGAAGGTCAGCCTACAGGATAGGTAACTATTCGGTTGTAAAACAGCGACTTAGCTGCCACGGAGCGTCATCGAACCTCCTCAATGGAGCGGATGCCGTCGCGGGAGAGGTCGATGCGGAAGCGTTTGAACTCGGCGGTGTTGTCGTACTGGTACTGTAGGACGAGGTTGAGATAGTAGTCACGGTCGCACTCGATGGTCTGGACGGAGCCGTCGTCACCGAGGGTGCGCATCATGGTTGTGGGGTTGTCCATCTTCTTGATGAAGTTGGTGACATTCAAGCGGATGATGTCGTTGATGCCGCTGAAGGAATATTCAGAATTGGCCTGTAGTTTTTCCCTGTCGATGTGGACGGACTTGCGGTAGAGGATGATTTTCTCGGCGGTGACGTTGCTGCTCTCGACATCGGTCAGATGCGAGCTGTTGCGCAGGGTCATCACGTCAGCCGGGACCTTTTCAGGCTCGATGAAGTCCACGCCTTCCTTCAGCCAACCGAGCTCTGTGTCCTTGTGGATGATCTTCGCTTTGTTGTCGAAGTACTTGCTGCCGACACGATGGGCGAAATAGTAGCGCATCAGCTCTTTGATGCGGTCTTTCAGCATGTAGCTGATAATGAGGGCGATAAACAGCGGAAGGGTCAGCGAGCCGAACTTCCGTTGGAAGGCGAAGCTCACAACTGTGGCGAACAGCATCGCGACTCCCGCGGCTATGCTGAAATAGAGCTGCTCCACAATCACCCCGTCCCGTCGCTTCGGAGCGCGGAGGTAAAGGTCGCTCTCAATATACTTCTTAAGGATGCTGAAGCGATGGATGAATATGCGGTTGTGCAGCCGGTCGTCCTTCCGGATCTCCGGGTAGCCCAGCTGCTTCATGTGCTTTCCGACCCTGCGGTAAAGGTCGGCTGCCTTGCCGGCCAGCTCATCCAACTTTCTGTCCCTCAACCACTCTATAAGTTCAAGAATATGCTTGCACGTGATGTCGCAGAGAAATTCGTCTCCGCAAAGGTACATCCTCATCACGTCTTCGGGGACCGTCGGGGCGTTGATGATGGAGCGCAGCCGGACATATTCATCACAGATTCTTTCCGCATTGGCGATGAAGCCCTCGCACAGGTTTTCCGTGTCCGAGCCGATCCGGTTCTGCTTGATGTGGGCCAGTTCGTCACGCAGGGCGCTCTTGACGATGGCGGCGAACATCTTGATCTGGTACTCATATTCAGAGATCAGGGTTCGGGTCGGGTTGGAGGCCATTTTGGTGAAAGCTTCACGGATGTTGTGAAGCGGCACCGCTGGGCCTTCGGCTATCTCCCGGAGCAGGAAAACCGGAGTGATGAGACGGATGTTCGACTTGACATCCTGGTAGAACATGTCCTTTGGGTACGTGGCCCTTGTGATGTCCAGACTGCCGGGTACGAAGAACCACATCGCCAGAGAGAAGTCGTTCATCCGCAGTTTCTTACGGGTGACAAAACTGACTTTCAACTCTATCGAGTAACGGTCGTGGATTCTGGTGTCGATCTGGATCATAGGAATGTTCCGTTTTCAGACGCGCATCTGTTCTGCGAATATAGCCAATTATCCCACAAAGAACAAGCCCGGAGTGATGCCCATCCATTTGAGGACGGTTTCGCCCCAGAGAAGGATGATCAGCCAGGAGATCGTCATCATCGTGATGCCGAACTTGAACGCGTCCGTCATGCTGTACTGGTTGGTGTTGTACAGCAGGGCCGCCGGCTTGCTGTTGAAAGGCAGCACATAGACGTGCTCGATCAGCATCGAGACCGGAATCGCGAGACTTATCACCGGATAGCCGAACCGTTCGGCGATGCCCATGGCTATCGGCACAAAAATCATCGTCCTGATGGTCTTGGACTGGAAGACCAGACCTGAGTACATCATCAGGAAGGTCAGGATCACGTACAGCACCCAGAACGGGGTGTTGTCGGTGATGCCCATCGAGTCGAAGGCAGCGTTGACCATCGTGCCCGGCAGGCCGGTGATGTTAAGGCCAGCTCCCAAGGTGTAGGCTCCGGCTGAGAACAGCATCAGATGCCAAGGGATGTCAACATCGTTCCATTTCACGACCCCGATTCCAGGCATCAGGGCGATGACAGCTCCGATGAAAGCCACAGTCGTGGCGTCAATGCCGTGCAGGCTGTCAGTACACCAAAGGATGAGGACGCCCATGAATATTCCAACGGCCTTCCATTCCTCGATGGTCATCTTGCCCATCGCGTCCAGCTCGGATTTAAGGCGGTCAAGTCCTCCGTCAATCTGCGGTCTCTGCTCTTCCTTCTTCATCGGGAAGAAAACGTACATTCCCATCAGAAGGCCAATTATCAGAATCAGCAGGCTCATCGGTCCGCAGGACACCAGCCAGTCGGAATAGCCGAACTGACTCGCTCCGGCCGCTCCGAAGATCAGTGATATGGCCAACAGGTGGGCTCCGCTGCCGGTGTAGAAGGCATTGGCTCCGATGTTGACCTGGAACAGGTTCTGAATCACGAGGTTGCGCCCGAAATTGTTACGGTGTCCGTCCGAGGCTCCATAGATCGCGCAGACAACCATGAAGATCGGGAGCATGATTGTGGCCTTGACGGTCGTGGCGGAGATGAACATCGAAAGCACAAGGTTGATGATCAGGAAACTCCACAGCACGCCTTTCGCGGTCTTTCCGAACTTGATCACGAACCACATCGCCAGACGTTTGGCGAACTTGGTCTTGACGAGCATCGAGGCGAGGACGAACGAAAGGATATTCAGCCACATCACGGGGTGTCCCAGTTGGGCGAACGCTTCCTTTTGGGTCGTGACTCCGCACAGGACGATGAGCAGGATGATTATCAGCGAAGTGAGGTAGTTCGGAATCGCTTCCGTCATCCAAAGGATAAGGCCTGCCACGAATATGGCCAGCATTGCATAGTTTGACCTTATGAACGCGGGCAGGCCTATCTCGTTGAGACGCGCCAGGGCCTTTCCTGACACGGATTCAGCTGTGATGCTGTCGATGAAGCCGAAATGTCCGAACCAGTAGATAAGGACAAAGGCAAGTATGGCGAGCGGGCCGCCGAGACGCGCCATCCAGATCTCGAAGTTGCTTTTCTGCATCTTCGGGAGCTTCTCCAGGCGGTAGTTGTTCATATCTAATGGATCTGACATATTCGGGAATATTATTATTCAACTTTTATGATTTGAAGGTCATTTCGATGGTTGGTGATCCTGCCTGACCAATGTCACTTCGACAGGCTCAGTGACCGATTGGCTTCGGAAAGTTCTGTGACCGGTTCGTTTCGGTCGCTGAGCTTGTCGAAGCGACAATACAACGTTAGTCTAGCAGGCTCAGTGACCGCAGAAACTACTTCCAGTTCTTGTAAGGGTTCTTCATCAGCATCGAGTTGTAGTACCTCGGATCACCGGTGACCTCCTCGCCGAGCCAAGACGGCTTGTCAAAGGCCTCGTTCTCGTCGGAAAGTTCCACTTCGGCGACCGTAAGCCCCTCGTTGTCACCATAGAACTCATCCACCTCGTAGGTGTGTTCCCCGGCCTTCACGAGGTAACGGGTCTTGTCGATGACACCAGGCTCGCAGATTTCCAGCAAAGCCTTCACATCCTCGACCGGAATCTCCTTCTCCCACTCGAAGCGGCTCGCTCCGCTGGCGTTGCCGATACCCTTGATGGTAATGTAACCCTTGTCACCCTTTACACGCACACGCACCGTCCTTTCCGGAACACTGCTGAGATAGCCCTGAGTGATTCTTGTAGCCTTGAACGCATCCGACTTGAAGTCGCCGTTCACCAAAAATTTCCTTTCGATTTCCTGTGCCATAATCTATTCGTTAGCAAGTGGTTTGTCAATCATTCCTATAACACGCTTGATGGCCTGGAGGTAGTTGATGTTCTCCACGCCCTCAAGGCCGACATCCTTGATGGTCTTCTTGATGTCCTCGATCTCTGTGGACTCGCTGTTGATGGTCACGACCTTGGCCCCGTTGATCAGCACGTTGCCGACCTCGCAGATCGTGTCGTTGACCATGTAGCCGAATCTCTGCTTGTGGACCCTCACAGCAGCGAGATCTGGGTTTGCCTTTACCATGGCGATGAACTCCTCGTAGGTGTAGGAGTCCTTCGTCAGCTTAGGCATCTCGACCATGAACGCAGGGAAAACCTCCTCCTCAAGCACCTTGGCGCTGATCGGGAACTCGCCTTTCATCAGCGGATTCCACTGTTCAAGACCATCGACTGTCTGTACGTAGGTCTTGATGTCCATCTTTCCGTTACGGATCTTTGTGTTGTTGATGTCATTCTTGCGGGAGATGATGTAGATCTCGTCGCTTGACCGCTCCCAAACCTTCTCAGGAACCGGAACCGACAGACGCGCCATCCTCTTGTGAGCCTCACAGAAATCCTGTCCGAACGAGCGGAACTCGAAGCGAGGTTTTGAGATCTCGCCGATTTTCATTTCTTCTTTTGCCATAGCAATCAATTATTTATGAATATATTATTAAATTATTCCAAACCCTCGACCTTGTCGCTTGTCTCGTTAGCATTCTTGGCGGAAGGGGTGGCGGAAGTGAAGTACCATTCACCGGTTCCGTCGGGAACACGACTGTAGGATGCACTGGCCTTCTTGACAAAGTTTACAAGATTGAAGCAGTCAAGACTGGAGCCCTTAGGGTCAAACAGTTCAACCTTAACGGCTTTCTTTGCGGAAAGGCCAGAACCGAAGAAGTAGTCAGCCGGGTGCTCCGCGTGATCTGCCTGAACATCCGTGCTGTAAAGCAGGATAAACTCTCCTGGCCTCAGAATGGCGGAAGGGGCTGTCCAAACATCCTTACCGTCTTTCTGGAGGGATATTCCTTTAATCCTGATCTCCTCCTTGCCTTTGTTGTAGATCTCGATGAACTTATCGTTGCCGTTGAGTTCGTTCAGAGCCAGACCAGTGTAGTCAATCGGGACCTCACCGACGGTGTAGGAGACCTCCTGCGAGCACATTGTGTTCCCTTCCGTGCTGGCTTCGATGTGATAGACAACTTTTGTCCCGACAGCCGCGGCGGGGATTGTTCCTGAATATTCATTCTTGGAGCCAGTCATGGCAACTGTCTTCTCAGACTCAGAGCCAGCTTTGTACTTGAGTTCCACCTTGGTGATCTCCACAAGAGCGGAGATTTTTGCGGTCACGGTCACATCGTCATCCTCTGTGTAGGCGACCGTGTTCTTGATCTCGGAGACACTCGCGACATCATAGACCTTATCCTCAACGCATGAGGCAAATCCGGCGAGACAGAGAGCCAACGCCGAAAACAATGCTATCTTTTTCATATTCATAATGTTTTATCAATCAATTAGAAAGCAACCTGGAAACGCATTGCGAGCATGTGGTAGTCAACACCTGCCTTGCCAGCCTTCTCTACCACTTGAGTGTAGTCCTTGGTAGGATTGCCGTCCGCATCGTGGCCAACGAAGAGCTTTCCCTTGCCGTTGGCGTAGCGGTCGTTGTTGTTGTACTGGTAGTTGATCACGAACTTCACGTTCTTGGTCGGATAAAAGTTGATTCCGAAGCTGAACGCCTCAGCGCTTCCTCCGAAGTAATCGGCTGTGTTGAAGTCGCAATATTCATAACGCACGGCAAGTTCCACATCGCCCCAAGAGCGACCCGGAGTGATTCTGGTCGGCTTGGCTCCGTCATAGTCGTAGTTCTGGCGGCCACCGAAGAGAAGGTAAGATGCCTGAGCGTACCAACCGTCCGCCCACTGTGTGCCGAGGTTGTTTATCTTCTTGTCAAGGAAAGCTCCTCTTGTGAGGTACGCACCTTCATAACGCAGACCTTTGTAGAAACCGGCAAGTTCGGCTGTCCATGCGAGCTCATGGTCAAGACCGGTGATCACGTCTGTGTCAAGATATTTCTTTCTGTTGATGCTCGTGCTGTTTCGGCTGCTGTAACGAGCAACTCCGTAAGCATCGGTAGATGTGACCTTCGGCTCACGATATGAAATGGCGCCACCAAGATGGAGAGCAGACTCAGTGCACTTGTACAGAGGACGGAAGACAACCTTTCCTGTGTAGGAAAGCCCAACGTTGCGGCCAAGATCCTTATTGTTGTCTTTCATCGCAGTAGCCTCCTCGGATCCTTTGAGTTCCGGCCCGAACACGCCACCGGCAACCCAGAACCATTTGTTTGAATATGTCAGATTCAATCCCATGTGCCTTGACGGAGCAAGGGACGTGACCATCGGGCGCTCCATGAACATCAAGTAGCGAGAGGTGGTGTTGCGCTGGATGGAGAAGGATTCCTTGAAGTTTCCTGCCTTGATCTCAAGCCCCGGAACACCATTATAGGCCAGGATGGCGTCTTTGAGCTCACAGATTCCGTCAGCCCAGTCTGTGTCAACCTCTCCGTACCAATTCTTGTCCAACTGAGCCTTGACAGCGAAACGGGCGCGGCGGATTGACATCCCGTTTCCGATGTGGTTAGGATTGTCTTTCCCGTCAAGTTGGGAAGATGTGAAGTCCGGACCTCCGAAAAAGACAGCGGCGTCACCTTGCACACGGATGTCGAACCACATTTTATAGTCGATCTTCTTGGCATCCAGCACCATGATTCCATCCTGAATCTTTACTTGACCCGGTGTGGTGTTGACTCGCTGGCCGTACTGGTTCAACTCTACCTCTGAATCCTTCTTGGTGTCCGTTGTCTGGGCGGACAACGAGACAGTCAGAAAGGCAGCCAGAGAAACAAACATAAATCTTTTCATACTTTACAACATTAAGTGATTAATAATTATTGGTTATATAGTTTTGACAAATTCTGTAAGGTTCTGCCCCCGGGCAAGGCCAAGCTTCGCGCGGAGCCTGTGCCTGCCGATCTCGACACTCGTCGGAGCTATATTCATAAGGGCGGCCATGTATTTTGTCGAGAAGCCGAGGCGAAGAAGCATCGCAAGGCGTCTCTCCTGTTTCGTCAGTTGAGGGAATCTTTCTGTCATCCGGGTCGTGAAGTCCTTGTGCAGGGTCTCGACCTGGGCGTAGAAACTGTCTATCTCGTTGGAAAAATTCTTTCTGAGGTTGAGATCGGTGCGCAACTCGTGGAGAAGCGCATCCTTCTTGTCCGCATCCGTCTCGGTCTGTGCTTGTTTGACCTTCTCGTAAAGCCCGTCAATGAACTCTTTCTGCTCTCCAAGATTCATCGCAACATTGACGAGTTCCTTTCGTTTGAGATCCAGCAGGTTGTGCAGATTCTCATTCTCTGCCTGCATCGTCTTGATCTCCATCTCGTTGATCGCGCGACGGTTCTCGTTGAGTTCGTCGTCCATCTCCCTTAAAGTCCTGCCGGAGGACTTGGAATTACGCAGATAAAGGACTGACATAATAAGAAGACCTGCCGTGACCAGAGTGAGGAGCATGACGAGAAGCCCGACCTGAGCGTTCATTAGTGAAAACAGGTTCGGATGCAACGCACCGGAGATCAAACAAGCGAGAATCATCGCCAGAAGCGGGGTCAAAAGCGCATCTGTTCCTATCTTGGAGGCAAGAGCCATCCAATTGATCTCTTTGCCCTGAGCCAGTTCGCAGCCGGCGAGCCCCGCAAGCATCAAAAGTCCCGGAGCCAAAGGAGTGGCTTTCAAATGAATATTCCCGAGCCCAAGATTAAAAGAGAATATAATTGTGACAAGCGCGGTGGCAAGCGTCATCGCCAAGGCGGCCTCCGCATTGACATCAAACCACCTTTCCATCAGCCTGTGGGTGTTGGAGCCGGTCTCGCCCTTTACCAACAAGCCTACGACAATGGCAACAGCGGCGAAGACCAGCAGCTGGAATTCCATAGTGGAGACCGACGGGACAAGCCCGCCAAGATTGAACCCGATGGCGACCAACAGCAACGATGCTGCAAGCGTTATCGCCAGGCCCATCCTGTTCATCTTCGTAAGCAAGTGACAATCAGACCTTGACGAAATGGACGAAAGCACCTTGCAAAGAATGGTGGCGACAAGGATTGTGAGCATGACAGCGGCCAGCCACGAAAGCGGGACCGACCACCGGACAGCCGAGGAACCGTTCTGGAGCATCCGCGTCCCGGCTATTGCTCCGGCAAGAGAGAACACGATGGATGCGTCCTTTATGAATATCCTGACGGCGATGACCGCCAAGGTAGCCGCAAAGATAACCACAAGGTAATCCTTGTCCGGAACAAGCTGAGGGGCTTCTAAACGGGAAAGACCGATTCCGACAAACAGCAGAAGCATTATTCCCGGGACACGGAGCCGTCGTGCCACAGTGTGGCAGGTTCCGGCAGGAGCCAAAGCCACGGGCAGATCCGTCACCGAGAACCATCCAGTCAGGATGATGACAAAGAGTATGAACACCGTTATTGTCATCAGATGCTCCTTTTTATTGACATTACGGACAACTGGTCAGCCACTTTCTCGGCCTCCATAGAGATCTCCTCGATGTGAAGGGCAAAGTAACGAAGGTGGAATTTCTGACTGAGCTTTAACTCGTCCATCGTCTGGAACACTTTCCTTTTGAGGGACTTGGCCTGTTTGTCAGCCTCTTTCTCGTAGAAATAGACCCGGTGCACTTTCTCCGTGATGCTGTCCGAAGTCCTGAAGTAGGCTTTTGCGGCAGGTATCGCCGTCTCCACAGCCTGGGTTGACAGCTCGGTGAGTTTCAAGAAGTCAGCATTCAGTTCCACCGGAATGAACGGCCTCTCGATCTCGAACTGGAACAGATTGTCGTTAAGCGTGTCGATGATGTGATCCAAGGCCTCCAGAAGGCGCATGATGTCGCCTCTAAGCCTCACAAGACTTGACTGTCTGTAAAGTCCGGCCTCGATCTCCCTGCGAAGAAGCTCAGCTTCGTTCTCCAGCCTGGTCATCGTCTGAAGATTCCCGTTGAAAGCCTCGACATTCGTATAAAGATAGTTCTTCACCCCCTCGCCGAAAATCAGCAAAGCCTGGTCGATCGTGTCGAAGAACTTGTCGATGTCACCTATGATTTTATTTATTCTTTTCTGATAAAACATGTCCGATCGTTATTGTTGTCAGTGTCCGCGCGTCAGGAAATGCCAGACGACACCCGTGGTTTTCAACATCAAAAATAGACCGGATTCACGAAGTATCAAAATGCCGAATTTGCCCAAACATCGCCTTGTAAAGTTTTTACATTTAACTAAACAATTGAAAAACAGCCATGTTTTCCAACACACTGTAAAGTTAGCAATAAAAACTCAACTCCGCCTTTATGGTGTTTTGTAAAGGAGAAATTAAAAGTCATTCCACCCGCCGCCGAGAACTTTGTAGAGGTTCACCACGGAGAGGTTCTCCTTTGTTCTGGCCTCGCTCAGCTCCAACTGAGAGGCAAGATACTTTCTTTGGGCGTCAAGAACGTCCATATAACTGATCACGCCGTTTATGTACTGGCTGTTGGCCAGCACGACATACTTCTTGGACGCACGCTCCATCTCCTCCTTCACATCGGTGTTGGAACGGGCGGAACGGAAAGTCACCGTCGCGTCATACACTTCTCTGAAAGCCTGCATCACATCCTTTTCGTACTCCAGTCTGGCCTGCTCGTATGAGGCCACGGCGGCCTTGAGGGCGGAACGGCGTTTGCCGAACTCGAAGACCGGCGACGCAAGGGTGGCTCCGGTGAACCAGAACGGAGATTTCAGGAAATCCTTGAGGGCATCGTTTTCCCCGCCGGCCCCAAGGTTGATGACAAAAGACGGGAACCTTTCAGCCATAGCCACCCCGACACGGGCCTCGGCGGCGCGTAGATCATTCTCGGATTTCATCAGATCCGGCCTGCGTTTGAGAATGTCGGACAGCACGCCGGGCGGAACAACGGTCTTTGGCATCTCCAAGGAACCTGCCACACGCTCGACCTCTTTAGGGTACGATCCGGTGATGAAGCACAACTCACTTTCCTTCAACGCTATCTGCCTTTGGAGATCAGGGACCATAGCCTCTGCTGAAGCCAATTCCACAAGAGCCTGCTGATAAGGGATTTCCGATGTCAGTCCGCCTTCCGCACGAAGTTTGGCCTGGTTCACGGACTTCTGCCTCGTGCCCAACGTGTTGGTGACTATCTCAAGTTTCTTATCCAACCCCACCAGTTCATAGTAGGCAGAAGCCACACTGGCGATGATGCTCATCCTCACAGCCTTCTGAGCCTCGACAGTACCCAGATAATCAGCCAGTTTCTCTCTCTTGGACCACTTCAGCCGTCCCCAGAAATCAACCTCCCACTGAAGCGAAGCCTTGACTCCGAACTCGGGGTCATCCGGTTCGGAATCGGTTCCCCCATAATTACTGTGATCGTTCTGCGCATAGCCTTTCATAGACACGGAGGGCAGTTGGGCGGATCTCTGCACACGGTACTTATATTCCATTTCCTTCAAACGCTCCGCCGCGATGAGCACGTCCTTGTTATAATTCAAAGCCGCGTCTATAAGTTTCTGCAATTCAGGGGATTCATACACTTTTCTCCAATCCAGGTCAGCGAAACTCCTGCCGCTCGAATCCTCGAAAAACGCCTTCGGCATCTCACCAAGATCCGGTTTCTCACAGTACTTTGATGTGGAGCAGGAACCAAGGGTCAATGACGACACGGCCAGAACGACTACTGCCGGCAAAGCCTTTCCGGCCTTGCGGAATCTTGGCCTCAACTTCGAGAGTTTTGACCTCAACTTGTAGATCAGCACGAAGAAGAACGGAACGAAGACGATTCCGACGGTTATGCCGGTGATCATCCCAAAGAACACTCCGGTACCGATGTTCCTACGGCTCTCTGATCCCGGACCGCTGGCGAACACAAGAGGAAGCATGCCAAGGATGAAGGCCAATGATGTCATCACGATAGGCCTGAACCTAAGTTTCGCCGCGGTGACAGCAGCCTCTTCCAGATCCTTTCCGGACTCGACCTCGTCTTTGGCGAACTCCACGATAAGGATCGCGTTCTTGGCCACAAGGCCGACAAGCATCACAAGTCCTATCTGGAAATAGATGTTGCTCTCCATACCGAACACAGCCACACCGAGATAAGCCCCGGCAATCGCGATCGGGAGCGAAAGGATTACGGCCACAGGAATGGACCAACTCTCGTACTGGGCCGCAAGGAAGAGGAACACGAACAGCAACGCCAGCGCAAGGACAAGGCCGGTCTGCCCGCTTTCCTTTTTCTCCTGATAGGACATTCCACTCCACTCGACTCCGATGTTTTCCGGCAGATGCTCCTCAGCTATCTCCTCAAGTATCGCGAGGGCCTCGCCAGAGCTGGTTCCATTGGCAGCCTCACCGCTGATTGTAGACGAATTGTACATGTTGAACCTCTTGATCGTGCCGGGACCGGTCGTGAAATGCGTGGTGCCTAAGGCATTGACAGGAATCATCGTGCCTCCGGAACTTTTCATGAAGAACAGGTTCAAGTTGTCGGTGTGGGCGCGATACGGAGCGTCAGCCTGGATGTAGACACGGTATATTCGGTTGTACATGTTGAAATCATTGACATAGATCGCGCCGGTGAAAGCCTTCAAAGTCGCGAAGACATCGGCCAATGACAGACCCAGAAGCTGGATCTTGTCCCTGTCGGCATCGAAGTACAGCTGAGGAATGTCCTTCTGCATTCCCGACGACAAGCCTGTGAGTTCCTTTCTCTTCATCGCATAATGCAGCAATGTGTCAGAAGCGTTCTGGAGGTCCTCATAGGTCGCATCCCCCCTGGCCTCAAGCACCATCGAAAATCCTCCCGAGGTGCCAAGTCCCGGGATGACGGCAGGAGTGCTTATGTACACCTTGCTTTCCGGGAACATCGACAAAGAGTCCCTCACCATCGCGATCGTCTTGGACATATTCGTGACATCGCGTTCGTTCCACGGCTTCAGGATCACCGTCAAGGTGCTGTTGGACTGCGCCGTGCCTATTCGTGGACTGGAGCCAGTGACATTGAGGACATATTCAACATCGTGCTGCCGAAGCAGGAAATCCATCGCCCTGTCCGTAACTTCCCTGGTCCGCTCGAGCGTGGCCCCCGTAGGAAGCTCCAATTCCACCGTGAAATACCCTTGGTCCTCCTTAGGGATGAAACTCTGCGGGACGAGGCGGCCGAGTATGAATATTCCCACGACAGCGACACCGAAGACGGCGAACATCCGTTTCGAATTATGCACCGCGAAGCGGACCATCTTGGCGTAGAATGATGTTCCCTGCTCAAGCCATTGGTTGATCTTCCTGAACACAAAGTTCTTAGGCTTGTCATCAGTATGTGGTTTCAGGAATTTGGAACACATCACAGGACTTAATGTCAGGGCCACGACCGTGGAGATGATCACGGAAACGGCGATTGTGACAGTGAACTGACGGAACAGTTGCCCCGTGATTCCTGAAAGGAAACTTACCGGAACGAAAACAGCGCAGAGCACAAGCGACATCGCCACAAGAGCGCTTCCTATCTCACCCATCGCCTTTTTCGTCGCCTCGTACGGCGACAGATGCTCGGTTGACATTATCCTGTCCACATTCTCCACGACCACAATCGCGTCATCCACGACGATGCCAATGGCCAGGATAAGGCCAAGCAACGTCATCATATTCAGAGAGAAGCCGAATATCAGCATCACGCCGAAAGTTCCGATAAGGGAGATCGGCACCGCAATGGCCGGAACCAGAGTGGCCCTGACATTCTGGAGGGACAGGAACACCACGAGAATGACGAGGATCAAGGCTTCGAACAAGGTTCTGTAGACATGGTGGATGGACTCCGAGATGTAGGTGGTCATGTCGAACGGTATGTCGTAGGACATTCCGTCCGGAAATCCTTTGCTGATTTCCGTCATCTCCGCCTTGACATTATCGGCGACCTCCACGGCGTTGGCTCCCGGAAGCATGAAGACGTTCATCACAGCGGCGTTGCGGGCGTTGATGCCGCTCTCGGTGTTGTACGACTGGGCCTCAAGCGAGATCCTGGCGACATCCCTGAGGCGTATGATGGAGCCATCCGCGCCTGTCCGGACCACGATGTTCTCGAACTGTTCGACCGAAGACAGTCTGCCAGGAGCCGTGATAGGGATGGTCACATCCACATCCGTGATCGGTTGCTGCCCGAGCACTCCGGCCGCCGCCTCGCGGTTCTGGTCCTTCAAGGCGTTCTGAAGGTCCTTGACCGTTATTCCGAGACTGGCCATCTTGTCCGGCTGCACCCAGATCTGCATCGCATAATAGCGGCTTCCCACGTTCGAAACTACTCCCACACCGGGGACACGCCTCAGGCGGTCTTGAATATTCAAGGTGGTGTAGTTGCTGAGATAGACCTCGTCGAATTTCGGGTCATCCGACATCACAGTGATCGTCATCAACTTGCTGGATGACTCCTTTTCCACCGAAATGCCGTTCTGCACGACTTCGGCCGGAAGTCTGGACTCCGCCAGCTTCACCCTGTTCTGAACCTCGACAGCGGCCAGATCCGGATCTGTGGATATGTCGAATGTCAATGTCGCTGAATATCCTCCGTTGTTGGAATTGCTTGACTCCATGTAGAGCATTCCAGGCGTTCCGTTGAGCGACTGTTCGATAGGGGTCGCAACGGCCTGCGACACGGTCTGCGAGTTGGCACCCGGATAGGATGTGGACACGCGCACGACCGGAGGAACGATCTTCGGGTACTGGTCAACCGGCAGCATCGTCAGCCCGATGAGCCCGACAAGTACAATTATAATGGATATGACAGTCGAGAATACGGGCCTGTCAATAAAGAAATCGGATTTCATAAGTTCGTGTTTATTAATATATTCCTTAAGAGCGAACCGCCTCGGCCTTCATTCCGTGGCTCAGTTTGTGCTCCCCTTCCACGACAATGACCTCTCCCGGATTGAGGCCTCGCTCCACGACCGTGGTGTTCTCCACTTCCGGTCCGGTCTGGATGAAACGCTTCTCCACGATGCCGCCTCGTTTCATCACGAATATGAACGAGCCGCTCTTTTCGATGATGATGGCCTTGGTCGGCACCGCCACCGCATTCTCCCTCACGTCCAGCAGGACTTTCACATTGGTGAACTGACCCGGAAGGAGCTCCCTGTCAGGATTAGGCATCTCAGCGCGTACAGAAAACGTTCCGGACTTGGCATCCACAAGCGGATCCGCAAAATCAACCAATCCCTTGTACTTGTACACTGATTTGTCCGCCATCGTGATGGTCACGTATGGCTCCCAGTGCCGACTGGTGTCCTTCTGACCAAGATTCACGTTCCTGGCCTTACATTTTTGGTAGTCCAGATCCGTCATCTTGAACTCCACAAGCACTGTGTCGCTCTTGACCACATTAGCCAGAAGAGATTGTGATCCCGGACCGACAAGAGTTCCTATGTCCACGTGCCTCTCACTTATGTAACCGCTTATCGGAGAGCGTACTGTTGTGTAGCTCAAGGCCAGACGGGCTTCCGTCAGATTGGCCTCGCCGACCTGCACGTCAGCCTTGGCGCTCTCATAGGCGGCGACAGCGTTGTCCAGATCAAGCTGGCTGGAGGCCTTCTGCTCGAACAAAGGTTTGATCCTCGCCAGATCCCGCTCAGCCTTCAAGGCCATGGCTTTGTTTTTTGTCACAAGAGCCTCCGCCCTGTCAACCTGAGCCTTATATTGCTTGGGATCAATAATGAAAAGTATCTGGTCTTTCTTCACGTAAGTTCCTTCTTCAAACATCATCTTCTCAAGATACCCTTCGACCCTCGCCCGTACCTCCACGAACTGCTGGGCGCGGATTCTTCCGGGAAACTCTCCGTAAATCTCCACATTCCGTGTCCTGACCGTGTCAACGCTGACCACAGGCAGATCCTCCACGTGATGTTTTGGCCTAAGAACGATAATGACAACAGCTGCGGCCACAACGGCCACAGCGACCACGCCAATGATGGCTCTTTTGTTAAGTTTGCTCATAGCGATCTGTTTTTTGCGAATCAGGCAACCCTGATTCCGAATCATGAGGCATCGCCATTTCAAAGACCGTTCCAAATTATTTACAGGCTCCCAACACCCTCTCTTTCAGAATAGTACAATAATACCATTCCGAAACGCCACATCTACACCTTCCGCACGATTCAAGTTACAGAATCGCACAAAACATCCTGTTTAAGATTAGATTTCAATCCTCATCCACTCTTTTTCAATATCTTGAAAGCCGGTTGCAATGGTGCAATATTACTTACAAAACCCCTTCAGCAACACCACCTCTGGAACCCACTCAAGTGGCACATCGGCTGAAAAACTATCGCTTTAGGCTTTGACTTTTTCAGCCAGAGTGAGCCCTCATCCACTTCCGAGGCACTATAACATGAAGGCGTTTTGTAAATAATTAATTGACACCTCATTAAACATCAATATTGACTTGCGTAAGACAATCATCAATCTGTTTGAGTTTATTATTCTTTAAAAATAGAATTATTATCCGGCATCTGTAATAGCATTTACCGAATATCGCTGCTGTATATCACCATCATAAGGCGAAAGGCACCTATATTTTTTAAGAAACAGTTCGTCTTTCTCGTTCTTGTGATAACGACCATTTAGAATTCCTTCCCAATAGTCTATACCACGATCCTGCTCACCACGGTAATACATAGCCACCGCGACAGGTGTCCCTTCCGCATTTGCATATTCTCTCTTAAGGATAGAATCCGAAATATCTTTCCAGTCGTGATTACGCACAAAAAAAAGGCTCGGCATAGTCAACTATAAATTGTCTTATCTCGTCAGACAATTGTTTAGGATCTCCATTTTCAGTATAATACATCCATTGAACCACTTTTGGTTCAGGCAAAAGGTCTCCACACCATAGCCAAAGCAGACTCTTGCAACCATCCGTCTTTTCATATAATTCATCAATCAAATCTACAAGTTCTTTCAAGTAAATCCCTACAATAAAGCTAACAGACACAGCCTTGCCTGAATAAGGCTTAAAGAAAAAATGAATGGCATCCTCCAATCCTGGAGTCACTTCTCTCATATAATGTCCGGATTTTCTATCCTTTTTAAACCCAAGACTTTTGCACATTGCATCAATGCTTTCTTTAATGCTGTTTTCTTTATGTTTCATTATTAGTGATGCGATAAATCGGTATCTATCATTTGTAATTCATTATATTTTAACACTTTATATATGCTTAGGCTTGTTCACGATTTGAATCGCTATCCG
>DCCQ01000082.1 GCA_002314195.1 Bacteroidales bacterium UBA1077
TCACGACGCCCGGGACTTTTTTTGCGCGCCCTGCACACGCCGCACTTGACGTCGCCACGCCCCGTTTTTACCATCCTTCATTAAGAAGCCAAACCTAAATACCCCGGGATGCCATCAAGCATGCCGGAGCTATATATCTTATTGTTTTTTTACTTTTTCTTGTATGTTTCCAGTGCTTTTTCCAGGATGAGTAGACTGCGGCCAAGTTCTTCTGTTTTAAGCACGTATGCCATTCTGACCTGATTCTTACCGAGGTCTGGTGTGCTGTAGAATCCGGCAGCGGGTGCCATCATCACGGTCTCGCCTTTGAAGCCTTTAGGTGTCCCGTCATCTTTGTATGAGAAGTCTGTCAGGCACCATGCGCAAAAGTCCTCGGCGTTTTCAACTGGAAGTGACGCAATGGTGTAGAATGCTCCGTTCGGCATTGGTGAGTACACTCCCGGAATTTTATTCAGGCCTGATATGAAGAAATCGCGTCGGGCGATATATTCGTTGAAGCAGGCTTTTGAATATTCCTCTGTACCCTCTATCGAGGCTTCGGCGACAATCTGACCTAGAAGCGGTGGGCTTAGTCTTGCTTGGCAGAATTTGAGGATGGTGGCCATCGCTTCTTTGTTGTGGCTTACGATCATCCCGATTCTGGTGCCGCATTCCGAGTAACGTTTGGATACAGAGTCGATCACTATGACGTTCTTCTCCAAGCCTTCTAAATTAAGCGCCGAAAGATATGGCGCGTCAGTATAGCGGAACTCACGGTAAACCTCGTCAGAGAAAAGGTACAGTTCGTGCTTCAGGACAATGTCACGCAGCCTGTGGAGTTCCTCTTCTGAATATAGGTACCCTGTCGGATTGTTCGGATTGCAGATAAGTATGGCCTTGGTCTTGTCGGTGATCGCTTTTTCAAAGTCCTCCACGGAAGGAAGGGCGAATCCGTTCTCTATTCTTGAGGTTACCGTCTTGACTGAAATACCGGCAGTTACCGCGAAGGAAAGATAGTTGGCGTATCCCGGTTCAGTCATAATGATCTCGTCAGCAGGATTCAGACACGCCAAAAAGGCCATAAGTAGTGCTTCCGATCCTCCGGTCGTGACGATTATCTCATTGGAATTTACCTTTATCCCGAATTTGCCGTAATAACCGGCCAGTTTGTCCCGCAGTGATTTCAGGCCTTGGCTCGGACTGTATTCAAGAGTAGTTCTGGTTATTGTTTTAAGTGAATCCAACGCTTTTTGAGGTGTCGGAAGATCAGGCTGTCCGATGTTGAGATGGTAAACCTTCACCCCGTTTGCTTTTGCCGAGTCAGAAAACGGGGTCAATTTTCTAATCGGTGATGCGGGAACTTTTTCCCCGCGCATGGAAATCTTCGGCATATTAATTATGTAGTTTGTCCAAATTTAAGAAAAAAGTGGTTATATTAGCAGAACAAACCAAACTTTTTTAATATGAATGCCCATATTCTGGTAGTCGATGACGAAGAAGACATCTGCGCTATTCTTAAATTCAACCTTATCAACGAAGGTTACGAAGTCACGACCGCCAATTCGGCTGAGGAGGCCTTGGCATTGGACATTACGACATTCAATCTGCTCTTGTTGGATGTGATGATGGGGGGGATGTCCGGCTTTGAATTGGCTGGAAAACTGAAATCTGATTCGAAGACCGCTGGAATTCCCATTATGTTCATAACAGCCAGAGACACAGAAGATGACGCTGTTGAGGGCTTTGACTTGGGGGCGGACGACTATATCTCTAAGCCATTTTCAATCCGCGAGGTGGTGTCGCGTGTCAAGGCTGTTTTGCGGCGTACCGGCATCAAGCATGAACCGTCTGATGGAATATTCATTGATGATGAGAAGAAGGTTGTGACTGTAGATGGAGCGGCGGTGGCATTGACCAAAATAGAATATGAGATATTCAAACTTCTGTTCACCAACAAGGGAAAGGTTTTCCAACGAGAGGAGATTCTTTCAAAGGTTTGGCCCGATGATGTGATTGTCACGGACAGGACAGTCGATGTCAACATTACCCGTCTGCGCAAGAAGATTGGTGAATATGGCGACAGAATAGTCTCACGCCATGGTTTCGGCTATTATTACGAGGAAAAATGATGCTGCTCACACTCATTCTGTTGATAATCATCTCGCTGCTTGCCATGGCTCTGATCGTCATGAGAGGAAGTTATGTCCATCTGAAGGAATCCATAGAGAGAGGCAAGATGAGTATGTACGACAAACTGCGTGACAGCGAGGAGGACAAGACCCGTTTGAAAAGACAACTTACGCAGAATGTCGCCCATGAGTTGAAGACTCCGGTCAGCAGCATTCAAGGCTACCTTGAGACCATAGTCTCCAACCCTGACCTGGACAATGAGACAAAAGACCAATTCATCCAACGCTGCTATGCTCAGAGCCGCCGTCTGTCCAGCCTTTTGGCCGACATTTCAACTCTCAACAAACTGGATGACGCTCCTCAGGGCTATGAGTTTGAGAACGTGAATATTCCTGATCTCCTTCAGGCAATCCAAAGGGATGTTTCAATGCAGATGAAATCCAAACATATGACATTCAGGGCATTGGTCGAGCCAGATGTGGTCGTGAGCGGCAACCCTTCCCTGTTATATTCCATATTCAGGAACCTGATCGACAATTCCATTGCCTATGGTGGCGAAGGGGTGACTGTCACTGTCCAGATTCTTTCGTCAGATTCTTCTTTTTACACGTTCAGTTTTTCTGACAACGGCCTTGGTGTCGCTCCTGAGCATATCCCTCATTTGTTTGAGAGGTTCTATCGTGTGGATAAAGGACGCTCTCGCAAAATGGGCGGGACAGGATTGGGACTGGCTATTGTGAAAAATTCAGTGTTGCTTCATCGTGGAGCCATCTCTGTACGTCTCGGAGCCGCAGGTGGACTTGAGTTCATATTCACACTGCCAAAAGCGGTTTGATTTAGTGAAATATCAAGAACCCATTTAAAATTATTGCTGAATATCTGCGTAAAAGTTGCTATTGTGGATAATGTTGCCTAATATTGTATGTAATTCAACACCTGATAGGATTTTATTTAATGCCTAATTCAACTTGACAGT
>DCCQ01000136.1:0-17519 GCA_002314195.1 Bacteroidales bacterium UBA1077
ACATTTCAAACAAATCAAAACAGCTTCTAATTGCCTGCTTCGACCGCTGGAGGGTCTGTGGGGGCAAGTTCGGGGACTCGGGTGCAAAATTAGGGCTCATGCACCCGATAGCGGCCTTGGACTTGGTCTGGGTGCAAAGGAGGCTTTTCTGCACCCCGGTTTGTGGGGTGAAGTGTTCGCAGGGACATAGACGGTGAGAATGTTACAAATAGCTTTCAGCCTCATGTCGAGTCTGTGCCTGTGGAAGCCGGGCAAGGCTGAATAACTCAAAGGTAAAGGTACAAGATTTTCATCTTGATAAGCCTTTCCGGCACTTCTGATTGGCTTTGATGTGAAGGCGATCCGTAAATCCACAACGGCATCGGCACGAGACGTCCGGAATAATGGCTTGCTTCAGCTTGCACCCTGACGTGAGACCGCAAGGCAATTACATTCGGTGAAGCCTGGAATTGACTTGATTCATAAACAGTTAACAAAACGGCTCTTTTACATCCTACCGCACTTTCTCCAGGACGCAGTCGCCAGGAGCCTTGATGTTCTGGTCGAGGATGATCTCTCCGACGGAACCGTAGCGGATGAAACCGGTGCGAGGGTTCTTGATGGAAGGGACGTGCCCCTTGACAGTGGCCTGGACGGAGGAATATTCAAACGCAAGGTCTGCGTCAGCGCCCATTGTGCAATCCTCAAGGACGAGGTCATCGCAGTAGCAGAGTGGCTGGGTCTCGGTGATGTGGCAGCGCACGAGACGGAGGTTCTTCGAGTACCAGGCGAGATATTCACCATTGATTACGGAGTCGATGACGGTTACATTCTCCGCCTCCCAGAATGAATCCTTGGAGTTCAGGACGCAACCACGGATCTCAACGTTCTTGGCGTATTGGAAGCTGTAGTTGCCGTTCAGCTTGACGTTGGTAAGCTTGACGTTTTCGCAGTGCATGAACACATAGTCGGCCCTGTCGATGACAGTGTCCTCGACTTCGATGTTCCTGCAGTCCCAGAAAGTCTCCGTGCCTCCCATGATCTGGACATTCTTCAGTTTGATGCCGTCCATCCGTCGGAAAGTCTTAGGAGCGTCGATGATCGTGTCGTAGATTTCGCAGTTTCTTGAGTACCAAAGCCCCGACCGTGCGCCGACAGTCAGGATGCTGTCCATGATGACAAATCCGTCACACTCCCAGAACGGGTACTTGCCCTCGAACTGGCAGTGCACGGCGGTGATGTTGCCGGTCTCCTTCAAAGCGGATTCCCCGGCGTGGATCTTTACGTTCTCAAGATAAAGGTCATGCCTGCAATATAACGGCCTTTCGCCGCCGAATTCCTGATTGATGATCTTTTCCATATATTCAAGTGATTTTTAGTTTCATCCATTTCTCGCCGCGCAGCCTACCGTAGAACAGCAGACCTCGGACATTCAGTTCGATGCACATCGCAATCCAGTAGCCGACGAGCCCCATCCGAGGTGTCAAAATCAGTGCCAGCCCGATGCGGATCACCCACATACTTCCGAAGTTTATCACGCTTGGAACAAGGGTGTCACCTCCGCCGACGCAGGAGCCGTAGCCGGCGATGGAGAAGGCGTACAGGGTCTCGGCGAACGCTTCGATCCTCAGTACTTTAGCACCAAGAGCCACAACATCCGGATCTGAACTCAGCATCATCATAAGTTCGGTCGCGAAGATGAACATCAAGGCTCCAAGCACGGTCATAATCCCGGCCGCCATCATCATAGTGATCTGCGAGAACCGCTTCGCCACTTCCTTGCGTTTCGCCCCGAGACTTTGGCCGACAAGTGTGGTGGCTGCCTCCTCGATTCCGTAGCCAGGCATATAGCAGAAGCTTTCGGCGATGATGGCCAGCGAGTTGGCGGCGATGGAGATCGGCCCGAGAGGAGCCACGATGATGGTGCTCATGATGTGCGAACCTCTCATGATGATGTTCTGGAGCCACATCGGAGCCGTGATGCCCCATGCGTTGCGCACTGTCTTGCGCTGAGGAACGAACGTGCCTTGCTCTCCCTTGATGTTCAATTCCTTGGAGCGCCTGAGAATATACCAGATCACGAATATGGAGGTGACGACCTGCGCCGCTCCCGTCCCCAGCGCGGCTCCAGCCACTCCCATGTCACAGATGTAAATGAATATGTAGTTGAACACCACGTCAAGAGCGCACATTCCGGTGTACATCAGGCTCGGAATCTTCATGTTGCCGCTGGCCTGGAGCATTGAGTTCGCCGCCCATCCGACAGCGCCTATCGGAATGAACGCTGAATATATCCAGAAATATTCCGTTGCGTCCTCATTTATCTCCGGAGTCCCGCCAAGCCAGTGGGGGAGCGCTCCGCTGATGCTTACACCAATCATGGCGAGAGCCAGTCCGATGATGAATACGGTGGTTAGTCCTTGCCTCATCACGGCTCTGGCCCCCTTGAAATCCTGTGCTCCGCAAAGGTGGGCGATCTGTACTGAGAATCCGGAGCTCGCCCCGGACTGGAATCCGCCCATTATCCAGGTTGTCGTGGCGACCAGGCCTATTGACGCTGACTGGTTCGCTCCAAGATGGCCGACCATTCCTGCATCGATGTACTGCATGAGAACAGAGGAAAACTGGGCGGCGATGGCAGGAAGACTCAGCAGAACCGTGAGCCGAATCTGCTGTCCGAGGGTCATCGCTTGACCCTTTCTGATCATCCCGAGGAGTATGTCTTTCTGTCCTGTGACCATAAATCCTGGCAAAGATATTTACTAAATGTTATATGACAAAATATTCATACCTTTGCGCTATGAAGATAGCTGTTATCGGAGCCGGTGCGGCAGGGTGTTTCTGCGCCATTGAGTTGAAGCGGAGGATGCCTTCCGCTTCGGTGGAGGTGTTCGAGGCGGGGCCGAAGTCTTTGGCAAAGGTCGCAATCACTGGGGGAGGTCGGTGCAATCTGACTAATTCCTTTGAGGGAATATCTTCTCTGTCAGAAGCTTATCCTCGCGGAGACAAGTTGATGAAGCGCCTTTTCCGCTCTTTTGATAACAATGACACATGGAGTTGGTTCGAGAATGAGGGCGTGCGACTTGTACTTCAGAGTGATCATTGCGTTTTTCCAGCTTCACAGAACGCGATGGAGATTGTTGGTACTCTGCTTGCCCGGATGCGTCAGGAAGGAGTTGTGCTACGCACAAATCATAAAGTCACAAGAATATTCTCACGCCCGGAAGGTGGCTATACACTCTCTACTGAATTATCAGGAAGACAGTCGCTTCGACAGGCTCAGCGACCAGTTTGTTCGGCCCCAGAGCTTGTCGAAGGGCCGATGTCACAGAATCTACAGCGACAGAATGATCATGAATATTCAGCCGATATCGTTGTGGTGACCACCGGCGGCAGCCCGAAACTTTCCGGCCTCGGAATGCTTGACAGCCTGAGTCTGGAGATTATCCCTCCTGTTCCGTCCCTATTCACTTTCAACCTTCCGGCTGACCCTGTCCGCGAGCTGATGGGCACTGTGGTCGAGATCGCCTCTGTGTCATTGTCCGGTACAAAATTCAAAGCCGATGGCCCGCTCCTTATCACCCATTGGGGAATGAGCGGTCCGGCCATCCTGAAACTCTCTTCTTACGCCGCACGCTATCTTGCTGAAAATGAATATTCAGCCACGCTTTCCGTGAATTGGCTCGGAGATTCAGATGAGCAGGATATCCGTGCCAGAATCATGTCTGTCTCAAAACAGAATTCTCAGAAACTGATACTCAACACCCATCCGTCCGAACTGCCGTCAAGGCTATGGGTCTACCTTATCTCTAAGTCAGGAATCCGAGAGGACTCCCGTTGGGCTGAACTTGGCTCTAAAGGAATGAACCGCCTTGTGAACACATTGATCAACGATGAGTACCGTATTCGTGGCAAGAGCCGTTTCAAGGAAGAGTTCGTCACCTGCGGTGGTGTCGCCTTGTCAAACATCAATCTCAGCACTCTTGAGTGCAAGACACATCCAGGTCTCTATTTCGCAGGCGAAGTCCTTGATGTTGACGCGATAACAGGCGGCTTCAATCTTCAGGCCGCCTGGACAACGGGCTACATCGCCGCCAGGTCAATCTCAGCCTTTGGCGATCCTTTGGGCCATTCTGCATTTTAGTAGGCCATGTTCCATAGTGCATCCTGGGCTGCACCGCTCTTGGAGGCGTCCATCTTGCCGAAATTCCATGTGAAGGAAAGTACAATGACACGACCGAGAACATTCGTGTAGGAGTCCTGGACATAATCATCCGATACGGTATGCCAGAACGATCTCGCACTGTCAAAGATGTCCTGCGCGCTTAGAGTGATGTTGAATGCCTTGATGTTTTTCCCGACACTCAGATCCAACTTGATGTAATCGTCATTTTAACCTGCTCCGTATCCCCCGCGGATGCGGTAAATTGGAAGAGAACTCAAGCTCGTGAGATGAAGTGTAGGACGGAGCCATGTGGAAATCAGTGTCCCAAAATCTTTTGTGGCACCTGAACATTTATATCTTGTTGCTACACGTTTCAGAATAATTTGCAATATCGACTTTAATTCCTACATTTGCCGACTACATATTTATAACGCTTATAACGCTATTTAGAAAGCTTATGTTCAAGATTCTTGAAAGAGTGATGCTGACTCCGAACATCTGCAAGATGGTGGTGTCGGCTCCGAGGATTGCCGAGGCCGCCAAGCCGGGGCAGTTCCTGATCGTCCGTTCCGATGAGAAGGGCGAACGTATACCGCTTACCATCAGTGACTACAACAGAGAGACCGGCACGGTGACAATCGTCACCCAGCTCATAGGAGCTTCATCTGCCGCGATCATCTCCAAAGCCGAAGGCGAGTTCTTCAGCGATGTGGTAGGTCCTTTGGGGAACCCTTCCGCCTTCGTTGACAAGACGGATGAGGAACTGAAAGGGCAAAGGTACATATTCATCGCCGGCGGTGTCGGTACGGCTCCTGTCTATCCACAGGCGAAATGGCTGCACGAGAGAGGCGTCGCCGTCGATGTCATCATCGGAGCGAAGACCAAGGACCTGCTGATATACAAAGAAGAACTGGCCTCCGCATGCGACAACCTCTATCTTTGCACCGATGACGGTTCGGAAGGATTCCATGGGATGGTGACCGGATTGCTTGAGAAACTGGTCAGCGATGGTAATGAATATACTCAAGCCGTGTCCATCGGTCCGATGATCATGATGAAGTTCTGCACTCTCACCTGCAAGAAGCTCGGCATTCCTGAGGACGTGAGCCTCAACATGCTGATGGTGGACGGTACCGGAATGTGCGGAGCATGCCGCGTGACGGTTGCCGGAAAGACGAAGTTCGCGTGCGTGGACGGCCCGGAGTTCAACGGCTATGACGTTGATTTCGACGAGGCTATGAGACGCCTTGGACAGTACAAGGCCGAGGAGGCAGAGGAAAAATCTAAAATGGGAATATAATGGCACAGAGAATACCAAGAGTACCGGTCCGCGAGCAGGATCCAAAGGTACGCGCGCATAATTTTGAAGAGGTTTGCTACGGCTATAACCTTGAGGAGGCCACGACAGAGGCTTCGCGTTGTCTTCACTGCAAGAATCCACGCTGCGTCCAGGCATGCCCCGTCAGCGTGAAGATTCCTGATTTTATCGCAGAGGTTGCCACGGGAGACATCAACGCGGCGGCGTCGATCATCGCCGAGGACTCATCTCTTCCGGCAGTCTGCGGACGAGTGTGCCCGCAGGAAAGCCAGTGCGAGGGCAGTTGTATCCTTGGAGTAAAGAGTGAGCCTGTGGCCATCGGCAAGCTGGAAAGGTTTGTGGCCGACCACACGGCTGGCACCCAATCGGTCACTGAGCCTGTGAATGTGACCGGCGGCCTCAAGGTAGCCATCGTCGGTTCCGGCCCCGCCGGTCTCGCCTGCGCCTCAGACCTCGCCAAGAAAGGTTACGATGTCACAATCTTCGAGGCCCTTCACAAAGCTGGTGGTGTCCTTGAATATGGAATACCGGAGTTCAGGCTTCCTAAAGACACTGTCCTCAAACGCGAGATCGACTCTGTCAAGGCCCTCGGTGTCAAGATCGAGACAGACGTGATAGTCGGCAGGACCGTCACGATTGACCAACTGATGGACAAGGAAGGATTCAAGGCCGTGTTTGTCGGCACAGGAGCAGGTCTGCCTAAATTTATGGGTATCCCTGGAGAGAACCTGAACGGAGTGTTCTCCGCAAACGAGTTCCTGACGAGGAACAATCTGATGAAGGCTTTCCGTGAGGACTATTTGACCCCTATTCACGCCGGCAAGAAGTGCTGCGTGGTCGGTGGCGGAAACGTGGCGATGGATGCCGCCAGAACAGCCCTGAGGCTCGGCGCAGACACGACCATCGTCTACCGCCGTACAGAAAACGAACTTCCGGCCAGAAAGGAGGAAGTTCATCACGCCAAGGAGGAAGGTATTGATTTCCAGATGCTGACCAACCCCGTGGAGATTCTCGGTGACGAAAAAGGCTGGGTAAGGGCCATCAAGTGCATCAGAATGGAGCTCGGTGAGCCTGACGCAAGTGGCCGCCGTTCACCTGTCCCGATTCCAGGTTCCGAGTTCGAGATTCCTACCGAGACCGTGATCATGGCTTTAGGTACCGCTCCTAATCCTCTGATCGTCAACACGACAAAGGGACTTCAGGCCACCCGTCGCGGGGGGCTTGAGGCCGATGCCGAGGGGCGCACTACCAGGGAGGGAATCTTCGCCGGCGGAGATGCTGTCACCGGGGCCGCCACCGTTATCCTTGCGATGGGGGCCGGACGCAAAGCCGCAGCCGCGATTGATGAATATCTCAGTTCCAAGTAACTGGGATATTCATTCAACCAACGGTCACTTTGCTCCGATAACTGCGATGTTTTTACAGCAGGTGTCCGAGGAAGCGTGCCTTGTCGGAATCGCTCATGCCACGGCAGGCGGCATATTCATCAATCGTTTTCTGACTGACGCGGCGTATTTCCGGGTACGTGGCATCAGGATGAATGAATATGAGTCCGCAGATGCTGGCATCAGGAATCATGGCGCAACTGTCCAGCAACGAGATGCCAAGTCTCTCTGATTCAGGAAGAAGCCTGAGAATATCCAACTTCAGCGTGTGGTCCGGGCAACTTGAATATCCTGCCGCCGGCTTGATGATTTTTGCCTTGTCGAAACCTTCCGGCAAGGCTTTTCGAATATACCCGCTCAGCCATTCGGAAGCAGCCTCGGCCAACGTAAGCCGCACTGCCCGTGCCAACATAGGGCCGTAGTCCGTGCTGCACGCCGGACAGTTGCAGTCTGTAGGATGTGATTCGGTGTGCACGCTCAGCGCGAACATTCCCATAGGGGAATCGAACCCATATTCCTTGACAGGAACAAAATCGGCAAGGGAAAGCCCTCCTTCCTGCCTGAACATCGGAAGACGGAAATCTTTGGATACAATGTCATCTCCTTCGCTGTGACAAGTGTCGAACCTTGCGGAAATGATTATCTTGCAGGCGTTTTCTGCTCTTAACTTATCAATCTCTTTAAGTGCATCGCCACGCAGTTTCCTAAGTTCCTCGCGGCCTGTCCCGGCCTTGATCCCCCAAATCGTGGCGAAGAGATTCCAGTCAAAGAACGGCATAACTTCGTCAATGCCCAACACCCTTGCCGCAATGTTTCCAAACGGCTCTCCCTTGATGAAACTTGAGGCCGGCAATGGTTCTTGCGGCTCGTGTCTGACTTTCTTTTGCGATGACTGGGCGTAGAGCTCCCGGAGATGCTCCTGTTTCTGATGCTCTGCCGCTTCCGTGCCCTCTCTGTCCGTAATCAACAGATTGGAGAGCACGGCGCCGGCGGACGCGTCCTGGGCATAGAACACATGTCCGTAAAGAGGCGCAAGCTTCACGGCGGTGTGGAGAGCCGAAGCCGCTGCCCCGCCAACGAGCAGGGGAGTAGTCATCCCTCTGGCCGTCATCTCCTTGCAGATCTCCTCCATCTGGTAAAGTGACGGTGTGATCAATCCGCTGACCCCGATCAGGTCGGCGGAAGTCTCGGCCGCTTTCTCAAGAATCACTTCCTTGGGTACCATCACGCCCAGATCGATGATCTCGAGCCCATTGCAACTCATTACAATCTCTGTGATGTTCTTCCCGATGTCATGCACATCCCCCTTTACGGTCGCGAAAACGATCTTCGGCTTTTTCATCTCTGATTCTCCCGCACCTTCCTCTATGTAAGGCTGAAGCAGCGCCACAGCGTTCTTCATGGTCTTGGCCGACTTGACCACCTGAGGCAGGAACATCTTTCCAGCCCCGAACAGTTCTCCGACCTTGGCCATACCGCTCATCAGCGGCCCGTCAATGATCTGCACAGGCTTCCCGTACTTTCCAAGGCACTCATTGATGTCCCTCTCCAGTTCCGAAGAATCCCCCTTGACCAGCGCCCTGACCAGCCTCTCCTCCACCGTCGCTTCGGCAGTCTCAGCGACCGATGGAGAAGGGGCTGCACCCGTCAGGCAGCGCACCGATGCCGCGAGGCGACCATTCTCCCGGACAGGGCGCGAAGCGCAGGTCGCCTCCGGCCCTTCGGTGCGCTGCCTGACCTCAGCGGAATCCTTTTCCAACATAATCCGCGAAGCCTTCTCAATCAACCTTTCCGTAGCCTCGGCGTCAGTGTCCAGAATCACATCCTCCACGCATTTAAGCAATTCCGGTTCAATCTCATCATAAACCTTCAGCATTCCAGGGTTCACGATCCCCATGTCAAGCCCGGCGGAAATCGCGTGGTAAAGGAACACCGAATGCATCGCCTCGCGAACCTCATTGTTCCCCCTGAATGAGAATGAAAGATTGGAAATGCCACCAGATGTCCTGCACCCAGGCAAATTCGACTTGATCCATCTCACCGCCTCGATGAAATCAATCCCGTACCTCGAATGCTCCGGAATCCCAGTCCCGACAGGCAGCACATTCACATCGAATATGATGTCACACGGCCTGACCCCGACCTTGCCGGTCAGCAATGAATATGCCCGCCGGCAAATCTCCACCTTCCTGTTGTAAGTCGTGGCCTGTCCTTCCTCATCGAAAGCTATCACTATTATCGCCGCACCCAACGCCTTGATTTCTCTCGCCTTCTCGATGAAAACCTCTTCTCCTTCTTTAAGTGAAATCGAGTTCACGATGCACTTGCCCTGAGCGTTCTTAAGCCCTGTCACCAGAGTATCCCAATGCGAAGAGTCTATCATTATTGCGGCCTTGGCGACAGCCGGGTCATTGGACACATAACGCAGGAACTTCTCCATCTCCAACCGGGAATCCAGCATCGCGTCATCCATGTTGATGTCAATTATGCTTGCCCCGTTCTCGATCTGTCCGGCGGCGATCTGGAGCCCTGTTTCGTAGTCACCCGCAGCAATCAGTTTGGCGAACTTGCGCGACCCTGCCACATTGGTTCTTTCCCCGACATTGGTGAAATTGTTCCTCCTGTCGACAGCCACGCTTTCCAGACCACTGACATACAGCACATCGTCCAGTTCCGGAACTTTTCTCGGGGATATTCCTTCAACCGCTTCCGCCACTGCCTTGATGTGCTCCGGTGTCGTTCCGCAGCATCCTCCCACGATGTTCACAGAGCCTGCCAGAGCCATTTTCCGCACAGATTCGGCCATTTGGGAAGGCGTCTCGTCATATTCACCCATCTCATTTGGCAATCCGGCGTTAGGGTAGCAGCTCACCGCACAGGTGGCGAAAGAGGCGACCTCCGCTATCAGCGGAATCATCTCTTCAGTTCCGAGCGAGCAGTTGAGCCCGAAAGACAACGGATCACAATGCTGGATGGAGCGGTAGAACGCTTCCATTGTCTGCCCTGTGAGCGTGCGCCCGCTCTTGTCACTCATTGAAGCCGAAATCATTATGGGAATATCCATGGCTTCAGGAATATGTTGGAGGGCGTACAAGGCCGCCTTTGTGTTCAGCGCGTCGAAACAGGTCTCGAAAAGCAGCATATCCACACCGCCACGAACCAGACCTCTGATCTGGACCTCAAATGCCTCCGACATCTCATCAAATGAATATGGCCTGAAAACTGGATCTCCTATGTCCTGTGCCAAGGACAGGGACTTGCTTGTCGGCCCGACACTGCCGGCCACCCAAACCTTGCGTGGCGCTTCATCGGCGGCCTTACGTGCAATCCAAGCAGCGGCTTCAGCCATCTGTCCGGCTTTCTCGGAGAGACCATATTCAGACTGCGAAATGCTGTTGGCACTGAATGAATTGGTGGTGATGATGTCTGCCCCGGCTTCAATATATTCACGATGAATCTCACCGATCGTCTCCGGATCAGTGAGATTGAAAGATTCGCTGTTGCCTTGAAGACCTTTGCGTTGGAGCATTGTCCCCATTGCGCCGTCGAGAATAAGAATCCGCCGTGAAAGCGCAGCTCTCATGTCGTGCATGCCGCTATAATATTCATTTATAATGTCTTGAATGCTAAAAGCATTCTTTGAGTATCCGTGTCACGTTGGCCGACTTTCCCATCGTGTAGAAATGTATGGCCGGCACGCCGTGGGCAAGAAGATCCTTGCATTGGGCTGTGGCCCATTCCTGTCCGATCACATAGACGGCCTCCTTGTCTTCCTTATGGGCCGCTATCTCGCTAGTCAACTCGAACGGTATGTCGATCGAGAAAGACTTTGGAAGCAGACTGACCTGCCTTGACGTTGAAATCGGCTTCAAGCCCGGGATGATCGGAACAGTGATCCCCACTTCTCTGCATCTGTCCACAAATTTATAGAAAACTTTGTTGTCAAAAAACATCTGTGTGGTGATGTAGTCAGCGCCTGCATCGACTTTACGCTTCAGGTTCGCGATGTCCTCGTCCATGTTGGCAGCCTCGAAATGCTTCTCGGGATAGCCTCCGACTCCGATTCTGAAAAAGCCTTCGCATCCGTTCTCCTTTTCGAAACGGCGTATGGCCTCCACAAGCTCATTGGCATGGTCGTAACCACCGGGAAAGGGGGTGAACCGTTTCTCTCCGGCCAGGCAATCACCTCTGAGTGCCAGTATGTTAGTGATTCCCATGAATTTGAAATCTTGTAGCTGGAACTCGATCTGTTCCGCTGTCTGCCCCCCGCAGATAAGATGCGGGACCACATCCACCTTGAACTCGGACTGTATGGCTCCGCAGACCGCAGTTTCGCTGACACGTCTGCGTACAAGCTTCTTGCGGTAGCTACCGTCCGGTTGCTCCTCGAAGACGACTTCGTCTCTGTGGCAGGTCACGTTGATGTATTTAGGGTTGAACTCGATGAACGGTCTGATGTCGTTCAGGAGTTCTTCTTTTGTCATTCCCTTGAGTGGGGGAACTATTTCCAGTGACGGATATTGTTTCATGGCCTAAGTCTAAATTGACGCGAATGCCTGGTCCAGATCGGCGATGATGTCGTCAATGTGTTCTATACCTATTGATAGCCTGATGGTTGTAGGCGTGATGTGTTGCTGTTCAAGTTCTTCCGGAGTCATCTGAGAGTGAGTTGTGGTGGCAGGATGGATCACAAGACTCTTGACATCAGCCACATTGGCCAGAAGGGAGAAAATCTTGAGGCTGTCAATGAATTTCCATGCATCTTCCTGAGATCCCTTTATCTCGAACGTGAAGATTGATCCGCCCCCGTTCGGGAAGTATTTACGGTACAACTCGTGGTCTGGATGAGACGGTACGGCAGGATGATTGACCTTTGCCACTTTAGGATTGTGCTCAAGGTATTCCACAACCTTCAGCGCGTTCTGGACGTGGCGTTCTATGCGCAAAGGCAGCGATTCGACACCTTGAAGCAGAATCCACGCGCTTATAGGACTTATGCATGCACCGGTGTCGCGCAGGATGACGGCCCTGACCCTGCTGACGAAGGCTGCCTGGCCGGCCACGTCAGCGAAGACGGCACCGTGATAACTCGGATCCGGCTTCGCGAGTGTAGGGTATTTGTCCGGATTCTTTTTCCAGTCAAATCTTCCACTGTCCACAATGATTCCACCCAGGGTGGTACCATGCCCTCCAATGAACTTTGTGGCTGAATGAACCACGATGTCGGCTCCATGCTCAATCGGTCTTATCAGCAAGGGAGCGAACGTGTTGTCCACAATGAACACGATTCCATGCCTGTGGGCGATCTCGGCTATGCTGTCCAGGTCGGTGACATCGGAGTTTGGGTTCCCGAATGTCTCTGCGTATATGACTTTTGTGTTCGGTCTTATGGCGTTCTCAAGAGCTTTGAGGTCATTTACTTTCACAATCGTGTTGGAAATCCCTTGTGTCGTGAACGTGTGGGTGATCAGGTTGAATGAGCCACCGTACATATTGTCGGCCGCGATGATGTGGTCACCTTGTTGAAGCACGTTCTCAAGCGCGTAGGTGACCGCGGCCGCTCCCGAAGCCACGGCAAGGGCCGCCACGCCACCCTCAAGAGCGGCGATTCTTTTCTCAAGCACATCTTGCGTAGTGTTGGTGAGTCTGCCGTAGATGTTGCCCGGATCCTTGAGTGCGAACCGGTCCGCGGCGTGCTGACTGTTGTGGAATACGTAAGATGTTGTCTGGTAGATAGGAACGGCGCGTGCGTCTGACACCGGATCCGGTGTCTCCTGGCCAACATGAAGAGCCAGCGTCTCAAGATGTAGCTTCTGTGTGTTCATATTCGTTCTCGTTTTATAGTCAATTTTCTTTTGCAAATTTCGGTTTTATGGACAGAATTTCCAAGTAATTTTTAAAATTTGGATAAAACATCTATATTAGCGGATATTTTAGGTTTGATATTCCCATTTTGTCAATTTAGACCATATTTTTACAGAATATTTTTCTTATGAGCATGATAGATGAGAAAGACATTGAGATCCTTAGGCTTCTTCAGGACAACGCAGACTTGACCAACAAGGAGATAGCCGCAAAGGTGCATCTGTCCCCGACTCCTGTCTTCGAAAGGGTCAAAAGGCTCCGGGAGCAAGGATACATCAAGAAAATCGCGGCCGTGCTTGACGCTGACAAGCTGGACTGCTCGTTCATGGCATTCTGTTATATCAAACTCAAGCAACACACATTCGATAATGCCAAACGCCTGATGGATGCCATGGCGCAGATTGATGAGGTGGCTGAGTGCTACAACATTTCCGGAGACTATGATTTCCTTATGAAGGTCTATGTCGCAAGCATGAAAGACTATCAGAGGTTTGTACTCCGCATCATGGGTGACTTGGACTGCATCGGCAGCCTGAACAGCTCATTCGTGATGGGGGAGGTCAAAAACACTTTCGGTGTTCCCGTGCGCCTGAAGCGTTAGATATGTTTGATTTCGACTACTGTGAGGACAGCACCGGAGACCTTGAAGCGGACATCCATATTGTTGAACATCATTCCGTAGACCTTGCCAGGATCATTCTGATACTGTGGCCTTGGGTCTTGAGCCAGAGCCTGCCTCAAGGCGGTCATGTCGGCCTCAGTCCAGCCTGGGATGATCACTTCGGCGGGCTCGGTGACCGTCATATCAGAAGTGGCCGTGTCTGCAAACACGACAACAAGCGGCTTCCATTCCTTTTCATCGACGAATCCGGACGCGGCATCAGGGTGGCTGTCCGCATAGGTGACGTAAGGCTTGATGTCATAGACAGGGGTTCCGTCCATCAGATCCGCTCCGAGTACATTGATCACTGGTCCAATCTGCTTTCCTGTCTCATCTTTAGCGTCATATTCAATAGATTCAATTCTGACGGATGACAACCCAAGCCCGTTCGGTCTGAAAGGGGAGCGGCTTGCGAACACCCCGATACGCTCGTTTCCTCCCAACCTCGGCGGCCTGACTGTCGCCTGGAACACAGATTCCAGTCGATGAACCGAACGAGCCTTATTCCCGGAGAACCCCCAGATGAGCCAGATGTAGTCAAACCCTTCCAGTCCGCGTACAGCGTCAAAACTTCGGAACCCAGGCTCGAACACGATCTTACCCTTCAGCTCAGGGATCAATCCGGCCTGTCTCGGAATCCCGAACTTGGTCTTGAACGGAGATCTGAACCGGGCCACCGGCTCAATGAACATAGCGGACCTGATCCCATTTGAGGGCATCCTCGTTCTGTGGTTTGCGCTCATCGGCAGGGTGGCCGACAGCGATCAGACACAGAACTGAATACTTTTCGGGAATATCCAGAATCTCCCTGACCTTTTGCTCCGCCGTCACTCCGGCATCCTTGCTCTCCCTGCCCCTGATGTGGCACCAGCAAGAGCCAAGTCCAAGGTCTTCGGCCTGATACTGCATGGAGACGGCGGCGATGCTGCCGTCTTCGATCCACATTTCCTGCTCCTGAGGATCTCCGAGCACAGCTATTACTACCGGAGCCCCGGCTAGAAACTGAGAACCTGCCGGCCTGACGCCAGACAGTTCTTCGATTTTCTTTTTGTTGTCTGTTACAACAAACCTCCATTTCCTCAATCCCTTGGCGGTCGGTGACATCAGCGCCGCCCTGATGATCGTCCTGACATATTCATCACTCACAGGCTCGTCAGTGTAGACTCTGTGGCTTCTGCGCATCTGCGCAAGTTCCTTGAATGAATTCATATTCATTTCCTCCTTTGCCGCAAAATTACAATTATTATCCGTTATGATGAATATTCCCGGACGATATTTTTGGGCGTCAGCCTGTCCGGCGCTAAAAATGTAAGTGAATATATCATTTAATATTAAAACGTTCGATTATTGTTAAAATAATCGCCGGAACCGCCTAAAATGTTATAATGTTTGATGAAATTCTTGTTCCTGTTGAAAAAATGTAATATATTTAGGGTCGTAATAAAGCCTTATCATCCGATGGATAACAAGACAAATTCATTAGAAGTCCCTCAAAAGGGAAACATTCTTATAATCAACACTGGGTCCACAACGACTAAGTTGGGCTATTTTTCCGATGGTGTCAGGGTCTTTGACACCAAGCTTGAGCACACCGCAGAGGATGTCGCCAAGTATCCGTCAGTAATGGACCAGGCGGACATGCGCCACCAGGCGATAAAGGATTTCATGGCTTCCAAAGGTATTCCGCTTGAGGAAGTGGACATTGTGATGGCGCGTGGCGGTCTCATCGTTCCGGTCATAACGGGAGTCTATAATGTGAACCAGGACATGCGTGATGTCCTGAAGAGTTGCCGTGACGGGAACCACGCCTGCAATCTGAGCGCTATTCTGGCAGATGATGTAGCCAAGGAGATCAACCAGATCAGAGAGGAAAAACATCTTGCTCCACGGTTCGGAAAATGTGTGGCTTACATCGCTGACCCTCCGATGGCGGATGAAATGCTGCCGGAATGCCGGATGGGTGGTATCCCTGAGTTTACCAGAAAGACCCTGTTCCATGCCCTTAATTCAAGGGCCATCGTCAGAAGGTATCTCCGCGAGCATGGCCACAAGACAAATGATGTCACTGTGATCGTGGCTCACATGGGCGGAGGCGCGACGATATCCCTGCATCGCAACGGAAAGGTCATCGACACCAACCATGGCCTTGGCGGAGACGGCCCTATCACTCCGGAGAGAGCGGGCTGCTGTCCTCCGTTCGAGCTTATCGACATGTGTTTCAGTGGAAAGTACACCAAAGAGGAGATCCAGAAGAAACTGATCGGACGTGGAGGAGCGGTGGCTTATTTCGGCACCAACAGCATGCTGGACGTCGAGAACATGGCCAAAGACGGCAATGAACTTGCCCGGATCTTCCTCAAGGCATACGTTTTGAACATCTGCAAGTACATCGCCGCGATGGCAGCCACAGCTGACGGCAAGGTCGATGCCATCCTTCTGACAGGAGGTATCGCCCACAGCAAGATGCTGATGGATGCGATCAAGGCCAAGATCGGCTTCATCGCTCCGGTGGAGGTATTCCCGGGTGAAGACGAAATCAACAGCCTGGCGGAAAATGGTTACATGATCCTTTCCGGCCAGACAAAGATCCACACTTATAATAAGGACAGAATAATTGAGGATTAAAACAATAAAATGATGAAGAATATAGATTGGGGCAAGCTGTCTTTCAGCTATACCCAGACAAGGGCTTTGGCTTACAGCCGCTGCATCGACGGAAAATGGGAGACCCCTACCGTCACCGAGGATTTCAACATCTGCCTGAGCAGCTTTGCGGGAATATTCCATTACGCTCCTTCCTGCTTCGAGGGATTGAAGGCGTTCCGTGGCGTTGACGGCAAGATTAGGCTTTTCCGTCCGGACCGTAACGCCAAGAGAATGGCGGACAGCGCGACTTACCTGGATATGCCGTACCCGTCAGAAGAAATGTTCATCAATATGTGCGTGCAGTGCGTTAAGGAGAACATTGAATATCTTCCTCCGTATGAGGCGAGTGGAGCTTCCCTTTACCTCCGTCCGGTGCTGTTCGGCATCAACCCGCAGCTCGGCATTCATTCCGCGCATCATGTGATGTTCGCTGTGATGTGCTCGCCTGTGGGAACATATTCAGGGGCGAAGAGCCTTACTCCGGGCACAGCGGTCATTTCAAGAAACTACGACCGTGCCTCCACCTTTGGTTCAGGTTGCTATAAGCTCGGAGCCAACTATGCACAGTCGCTTCATGCCTATAATCTCGCACACAGGCTGGGATATCGTGAGCTTTTGTTCCTTGACTCGGCCACTAAGACAACCATCGAGGAGTTCGGATCATCCAATTTCTTCGCTATTAAGGGAAACACTTATGTGACACCTCGTTCAGGCAGTGTCCTTCCGTCCATCACCAACAACAGTCTTCGTACGGTGGCGGCAGACATGGGAATGGATGTGGAGGTCCGTCCGATAAATGTTGAGGAATTGTCTGAGTTCGATGAGGTTAACTCTTGCGGAACCGCTGTGGTCATCACTCCGCTCTGCACTATAGATGACAAGCCTCAGCTAGAATGCGAGGATGTCGCGCGCCGCTACAGGTTCGGTTCTCCTGACAAGTGCGGTGCCGTCAGCGAGAAACTCTACAACCACATCATCGGCATCCAGAAGGGACTTGAGGAGGACACTCACAACTGGTGCTTGTTCGTTGATTAGGCGATGCTTGAACTAACGGCGATAGAAAAGATTCTTGTGGAAGGCGGGACTGACGAAGCGATCCGTCTGCTTGAAGAATATATCACCTCCGCCCCTGTGCCTTCCGACCGCGCCTACTATCTTCTGGGCAACGCGCACAGAAAAAAAGGGGACTGGCAGATGGCCATCAACAACTATCTGGAGGCGATGGCGATCAATCCTGAGAGCCCTGCGGCGAACGCTTACGCGATAGCGAACGAGATCCTCGATTTCTACAACAAGGATATGTACAATCAATAAACATTAAGGTATTATGGCTAAAATGAAAGGGGCGACCGTCGTCGACACCGAGAGATGCAAGGGCTGCAATCTCTGTGTCGTTGCCTGTCCGCTCGATGTCCTTGCTCTTACGACCAAGGAAGTGAACCGTAAGGGCTACAATTTCGCCCATGAGGTTCTTGCTGACACCTGCACGGGCTGCGCGTC
>DCCQ01000136.1:17549-51463 GCA_002314195.1 Bacteroidales bacterium UBA1077
GTCTGCCCGGACGGGTGCATAACCGTTTACCGTCTTAAAACAGTCTAAGCTATGGCAGATCAGGAAATCACATTGATGAAGGGCAATGAGGCAATTGCCCATGCGGCGATCCGCTGCGGTTGTGACGGCTATTTCGGCTATCCGATCACCCCTCAGTCCGAGGTTCTTGAGACTCTGGCCGTCGAGAAGCCTTGGGAGACCACCGGAATGGTTGTCCTTCAGGCGGAGAGCGAGGTTTCGTCGATTAACATGGTCTATGGCGGAGCCTGCACCGGCAAGAGGGTGATGACTTCTTCTTCCAGCCCTGGCGTCAGCCTGATGCAGGAAGGTTTGTCCTACATGGCGGGAGCCGAGCTTCCGGCACTTATTGTGGACGTTATGCGCGGAGGTCCGGGACTTGGAACCATCCAGCCAAGCCAGGCGGACTATTTTCAGGCCTGCAAGGGCGGAGGGCACGGTGACTATCACCTGATTGTCCTTGCACCTGCATCCGTTCAGGAAATGGCAGACTTCGTGGATCTTTCCTTCGAGCTTGCGTTCCGTTACCGCAATCCTGCGATGATCCTTGCCGACGGCGCCATCGGACAGATGATGGAGAAGGTTGTCCTTCCTCCGTTCAAGCCGCGTCGCACCGAGGAGGAGATCATAAAGGAATGCCCGTGGGCAACCACAGGACGTGTCGGTGGAAGAAAGCCGAACATCATCACTTCCCTTGAGCTCCGCTCCGAGGAGATGGAGGTCATCAATCTCCGCATCCAGAAGAAATACAAGGTGATTGAGGAAAAGGAAGTCCGTTTCGAGGAATATCTTCTTGAGGACGCTGAATATGCCATCGTGGCGTTCGGCTCAGCGGCCCGCATCGCCAAGAAGAGCATCGAGATCGCCCGCTCACAGGGCGTCAAGGTCGGGCTTCTCCGTCCTATCACCCTTTGGCCTTTCCCTACGAAAGAAGTCCGGAAACTCGCCGGAAAGGTGAAGGGAATCCTTTCGCTGGAGATCAACGCCGGACAGATGGTAGAGGACATCCGCCTCGCTGTGGAAGGCCGTGTTCCAGTACAGCATTTCGGCCGTCTCGGCGGCATCATTCCTGATCCGGACGAGGTTGTCGATGCGCTTAAACGTCTTTTCTAAATCTGAAGACCATGACAAGAGAAGAAATAATTGAGAAAGGCCAGGTTGTCTACAAGAAACCGACCTTGCTGAACGACACTCCGATGCATTACTGCCCTGGTTGCAGCCACGGAGTTGTGCACAAGATAGTCGCTGAGGTTATCGAGGAGATGGGGATGACTGAGAAGACGATCGCCATCTCACCGGTGGGCTGTGCCGTGTTCGCCTACAAGTACATTGACGTGGATTGGGAAGAGGCCGCCCACGGTAGGGCTCCCGCGCTTGCCAGCGCGACGAAGCGTCTCTGGCCTGACCGGCTGGTGTTCACCTATCAGGGAGACGGAGACCTCGCCTGCATCGGTACCGCGGAGACGATCCATGCTCTGAACAGAGGCGAGAACATCGCGATCATATTCATAAACAACGCCATCTATGGAATGACAGGTGGCCAGATGGCTCCGACGACCCTTCTTGGGATGAAGACAGCGACCTGCCCTTACGGCAGGGAAGTGTCACTCCACGGCTATCCGCTGAAGATAACCGAGATAGCCGCCACCCTTGACGGAACCTGCTATGTTACCCGTCAGGCGGTACACACGGTTGCTGCCATCAACCGCACGAAAAAGGCCATCAGAAAGGCGTTTGAATATTCGATGCAGGGAAAGGGCTCCAATCTCGTGGAGGTTGTCTCGACCTGCAACTCCGGTTGGAAGATGAGTCCGGAGAAGGCCAACAAGTGGATGGAAGAGAATATGTTCGCTTTCTATCACCTCGGTGACCTCAAGGACAAAGGCGTTGAACTTTAAATCGACAAGGCTATGACAGATGAGATAATTATTGCAGGATTCGGGGGACAAGGTGTCCTCTCGATGGGTAAGATTCTGGCTTATGCCGGTCTGATGGAAGGCAAGGAAGTTACATGGATGCCGGCCTACGGCCCTGAGCAGCGTGGCGGAACGGCCAACGTTACCGTGATCGTCAGCGATGATCCGGTCTCCTCACCGATCCTTTCCAGCTATGACATCGCCATTGTGCTGAACCAGCCTTCGCTGGAGAAGTTCGAGCCTAAGGTAAAGCCTGGCGGAATCATCATCTACGACGGTTATGGAATCAACGAGCCTCCGACAAGGAAGGACATCAAGGTCTATAGGATAGACGCGATGGACGCCGCGGCGGAGATGAACCTCATCAAGACGTTCAATATGATCGTTCTTGGAGGTCTTCTGAAGATCCGTCCTGTAGTCAAGATCGAAAGTGTGCTTGCAGCCTTGAGGAAAACCCTCCCGGAGCGCCATCACCATCTGATTCCACAGAATGAGGAGGCCATCCGAAAGGGTATGGAAATCATCAAGGAAGTTTAGTCATCAGTGTAAACCCACGATGAGTCAACATCGTATGTCCTTTTAAACTTGATTGAAGCCACGCTTTCCGTGCTTATGCTGACGAGCCCGACTCCACCCTCGACATTGTCCGGGAAGGAGACGGGCTCTGTCAGTGTTGTGTCTCCATCCAGATAGTCGTAGATGCTGAGTGCTTTCAGATAGTAGTACTCTTCCTTTGTGATGCCACGGATTGTCACGCTTAAGGTGGTCTCGGATTCCATTCGGTTATAATTCAGAACTCCGTGCAGCCCGTAGAGGATTTCATTGGCGTTCACGTAGAACCCGATATTAAATGTCCCATCGGAAAATTGTCTGTCCGAAAACACTCTGAATGTGTTCTCGGAAGCACCTTCCAAGTCGAGATCCTCGGCAGGAGCTCCATCGTTCAGAATCGGGTCGTTGCCTTTGTCGAGGCGGATGAAACTGTAGTCCCTGGCCTCTTCCCAAGTCTTAGCCTCCTCTTTCTCGCTCGCGTACCTGATCTTTTTGTCGATAACTGAACGCCCGGACAGAATCCGGTAGAAGTTGTCCTCTCCTATGATGTCCTTGCCTTTGACACGGATTCTGTAAACGTGATCTCCATACTGATTCTTTTGACTCAGAGTGTCGGTTATGCTGAATTCCGGCGCCTTTGGAACAACCACTTCAGAGTAAGCCTTGAAGGTCTCTCCGTCGGCTTCAGCCTCGGCCTCTATTCTGACGACATCCCCAGGCTTGAAATCGGCCTTGAACGAGTATCTGGTCTGCTTGTTCTTGCTGGCTCCGTTCGCTTCTGGGGAATATACGTCTTTATGATGCTCATCTTTGTAAACGTAGCCGTAAAGATGCAGATCCTCCTTGATGAACAGTTTATCATCACGGTTGTCCAATTGTCCGTCAGCCACAAAATTCCCGTTGACATAGCACTTGACCGAACCGGAATTGATCTTCTCGACGCGGTCAGTCTTGCTTACCGCAAGATAGACAAGGTGTAAGGTGTCTCCAACCGTCATCTGTGAGTTTACAATCAACTGTGGCTTGATGTCTTTCAGATTGAAATCAATGTCCTTTGTGCAGGCTCCGAGCAAGACGGAGACGGCTGCTATGAATATTAGTCTTCTTCCCATCTCTTTAGAAATTATAAGTGTAGCTGAATGACGGTATTATGGGCAGGATTGTGACGGATTTGAGTCTCGCTTTCCTTGTGTAGAGACTCGATTCAGAATTGCCTTTCGTGTTTGCCTGATAAAAGACAAAATTTGGATTCAGCCTATTGTAGGCGTTGTAGACGCCGAAATTCCAGACGCTTTCACCGCGTCTCTTTTTCTTGTGATAATTGACACCGATGTTCAGCCTGTGACTTGGCGGCAACCTGTAGTTGTTTCTGTGCGGGGCATAGTCGATTTGGGTGAATGTCCCGTCAGGAAGCATCACAATGCTCTCCCTTTCCGGTATGGTCGTGGTACCTCCGGTCGCGAATGTCCACACAGCGCTGAGGTCCCATTTCTTTCCGAGTTGCTGGTTGACCACGAGTGAGATGTTGTGCCTTCTGTCATAGCGGTAAGGATAGCGTTCACCATTGTTGATCAAACCGTTGGAAAAGATCCTGTCGCTCTTGGCCAGAGTGTAGCCCAACCATCCGGTCGTCTTGCCCATAGTCTTCTGGATGAAGAACTCGATTCCGTAGGCACGGCCGTCTCCCATCACGACATTGTCCTCCCAGGACTGCGAGCTTGCCATGAATGAGACACCGTCTTTATATTCAAGGACATTGTGGATGTCCTTCCAATAGCCTTCGACGGAAAACTCCCAACCTGGCAGGCCGTTGTAATAGAGGCCCAATGAATATTGATCCGCGGTCACTGGTTTGATGTTCTTGGTGATCGGCACCCAGAGGTCGATCGGAAGGGTGATCTTCGATGAGGACAGCAGGTGAACATACTGCGCCATCCTTGAATATGCCGCCTTGGCGCTGATGCCCTTCCCGAAATCGAACTTGGCTGACATTCTCGGTTCCGGAGACCAATAGGTCCTGCCACCTGTACGGAACATCGCGATGTGGATCCCAGGGTTGAGTGTCAGCCGTTTACCAATGGTGAGATCATCCTCGATGTAGGCTGATAATTCATGGCCGACACGGTTTTTCTCCTTGTTGTTTGAATATGTCGTGTCTGTCAGCACCTGACCGTAGTGGTTCTCCTTCTCGACAGTAGTGTAGGTCTCAGGGATGTAGGTGTGTCTTACATATTCACCACCGAATTTGATGATATGCTTCGGAGAGGGGGTGTAGTCGAAGTCGATTTTGGCTGTAAGGTCTTTGATGCCTGAGCCGTAGTCGAACTTATAGAGGTTATTCGTGTCCTCGTTTTTCTCCGTCGAGTTGTAGCCCATCCTCATCCGATAGTCCGTGAACGCCACTGTGGTGTTGGAGAACAGTCTCCCGTTGAAGACGTGGTTCCATCTTGCCGAGGTGAGCAGGTTGCCCCACCTGATGTAGGTTTTGTCATCGTACTCGGTATTGTCCTCGATTCCGTCTATGATGACATCGCCTTCGTTGTCCCTATAGTAGAATATGTCCCGTCCGTAATAGGCGTTGAGGAATAGCCTGTCCTTGTCGCTGAATTTATGTGTCACTTTGCCGTTGAAATCGAAGAAATAATAGTTCGCCGGGATGTTCGCTGCCCTGAATATACCGTCGAACAGGAATGTGTGCATCCCTCTGGCGCTGATTGAATATGCCGTCTTTCCCTTGAATATAGGCCCTTCAAGATGGAATTTCTCGCTCAGTACCCCGACGCCGATCGTGCCGTGAGTCTCCTGAAGGTTTCCGTCATTGGTACGCACATCGATGATGCTGGAGGTTCTGCCTCCGTAACGGGCCGGAAACGAGCCTTTGTAAAGCGTGACTTTCTTCACGGCCTCCGGCTGAAAGATCGAGAACAGACCAAGCATGTGCTCAGCGTTGTAGAGCGAGATACCGTCAAGAAGGAGAAGGTTCTCGTCCGGCCCGCCTCCGCGCACGTATATTCCAGAAAAGCCTTCGGCTCCGCTCTGCACTCCCGGCATCAGCTGGATGGTCTTAAGGACATCGGCCTCACCGAAGAGGACCGGAGTGTTCTTGATCATATTCATTGGAATCTCGATGGCGCTCATCTTAGTGGCCATTATTCCTGATTCCCTTTGCGCTGAGACGACAGCCTCCTTGAGTTTGGTGTTGGCTTTCAATGCGACATTGATCGTGGTGTCGCGCAAAAGGTCGATGGTGACCATCGTGTCATCGTAGCCTACGTAGGAATATTTCAGTGTCACCTGCCTGCCTTGCGGAAGGGTCAATGTGTAGAATCCGTAGTTGTTTGTGGCGGCACCGGTCCCTTCGCTGAGTACTCCGGCTCCAATCAGGGTTTCCCCTGAGGCCTTGTCCGTGATGTGACCGCTCACGGTGACTCTCGTCCGCTGGGGCTGTGCATGAAGGTTTCCTGCGATCGTTGATGCCAACAAAAGAGAAAGCGTGGTCGTGGTCAATCGGTTAAGATATTCCATGTTCATATAAAGTTTAGTTGATTCAATCTTACCGTCATTACAAAATTCCAAATAATCGGATTATTGCAATCGGTCGGCCAATTTTTTTCAGAATGCAAAATTGGTCAATTTTTTTCGATTAACATCTTGTTTCATAGGGGTTTTTCTTAAATTTGCATTTATGCAAAGAAAAAATCTTTATATTCTTTTTGTTTTTTTAGCCTTTGCCCTCGTTCTGGCCTCATCCGGATGCAAGAGAAAGGTGCAGGAGAATGAGACGGAAATAGTTGAGGAAGTGAAAGATACGCTGCCTCCCATGGGCTTTTGGCCGGATTCCCTTGACCTTGCCGAGGATGCGGTGAGAAATGGTGAGACATTCACCGGGCTGATGAACCGCCTAGGGCTTTCGATGAATGATGCCATGAAGGTGGCGCAGGCTTGCGACACAGTGTTCGATGTGAGGAAGATGCGCGCGGGCAACAAGGTCCAGGCTTACTACCAATTCGACACGACCGGAACCGGAAGCACTGACGGACCTGCTTTGAAATATGTTGTTTACGAGCGCGACAAGATTGAAATGGTAATATTCAGGACTTCCGAACCGTTCAAAGTCTGGAGTTGGACGAAGCCTGTCGAGAGCACACGGGAGTATGCGGATGTGACCATTAAATCATCTCTTTGGAATGACATGCTTGCAGCCGGAATCTCTCCTCAGTTGATTGTGCCGCTTTCTGAGATCTACGCATGGTCGGTTGACTTCTTTGGCCTTCAACCGGGGGATCGTTTCAGGGTACTCTACGAGCAAATAAAATGTGATGACGAGATAATAGCCGTTGACACAATCTATTATGCGGAGTTTGTCAGGGACGGAAAGATGATTCCCGCGATCATGTTTGACCAGGGCGACAACGGTAACCTTTATTGGAACGAGAAAGGGGAGAGCCTCCGTAAAGCTTTCCTCAAGGCTCCTCTGAAATTCACGAGGATCAGTTCCGGCTTCTCATATCACCGGAAGCATCCTGTCACCGGGAAGGTGCGGGCACACACCGCTGTGGATTATGCGGCCCCTACCGGAACGCCAGTTATGACTATAGGTGATGGCACCATCGTTAGTGCCGGTTGGACAAACGGAGGAGGCAACACTGTGAAAGTCAGGCATAACTCGGTCTATACCACCAGTTACATGCACCTTTCGCGCTACGGAGCCGGAATCAAGGCCGGGGCACGGGTACGTCAAGGAGATGTCATCGGCTATGTCGGTTCCACAGGAATGTCCACCGGACCTCATCTGGATTTCCGTGTCTGGAAAAACGGTTCCCCGATCAACCCTCTGAAGATGGACTCTCCTCCGTCCGAACCGATCAAGCCTGAAAATAAGCCGGCTCTTGACTCGACTTTCAGATACTACAGGCAAATGATCGACACTTTGAAAGTGACTGCCAATCAATAATGTTCGTAAAACTTGTGACAATATGAAGTAATGTTCAATATGATGAAAAAGAATATATATCTATTATCCATTGCCGCTTCACTACTGTTTGTTCAAGGCTGCGGACAACGTAATACATCATCCGTTTCTCCAGCCATCAGCCGAGATTCTGAGATTGAGGAGAAAGTAGAAAAAGTACTTGAGGGAATGGACCTTACCGAGAAAGTCGGTCAGATGATCCAACTTACGTCTTCGACTGTCACAGTTCAGGGCAAGCCGGAAATCGATCCGGAAAAACTCCAGAAAGTCATAGGAGAGATGAAAGTCGGCTCGATTCTGAACACTTTCGCTGATGTCGCACAGTCTAGGGAACTTACCGCACAGCTCGTCAGTGAAATTCAGAAAAAGTCAATGGAGGAGATAGGGATTCCTTGCATCTATGGCCTTGACATGATCCATGGCGCGAGCTACCTGACTGACGGGACCCTTTTCCCGCAGGAGATAAATCTTGCAGCGACTTTCAACCGTGAATATGCCCGTGAGATGGGTGAGGCGATGGCTTATGAGACGAGGGCCGCTATGGTGCCATGGGTGTTCTCCCCGGTGATGGATCTCGGCCGTAATCCGGTCTGGCCAAGGCATTGGGAGAGTTTCGGAGAGGATCCGTATCTTAATGCCGAGATGGCAGTGGCTGAGACCAGGGCTCTTCAGGGGGACGATCCGAACCATATTGATGACAAGCATGTCGCAGTAAGCGTAAAGCATTTCATGGCTTACGGTGTCCCAGTCTCCGGAAAGGACAGGACTCCTGCTCTTGTTCCTGAAAATGAATTGAGAGAGAAGTACTTCCGTCCGTTCAAGGATTGCCTTGAGACTGGAGCCTTGACATTGATGGTCAACTCCGCTTCGATCAACGGGATTCCTACACATGCCAACAAGGAACTCCTGACCGGTTGGGTCAAGGACGATCTGGACTGGGATGGCTTGATTGTCACTGACTGGGCAGACATAAACAATCTGTATGAGAGGGATCACGTTGCGAAAGACCGGAAAGAGGCGCTTGCGATGGGCATTAACGCCGGAATCGACATGATTATGGAACCTAACGACCCTGATTGCTGCCTTGAGCTCAAGGAGGTCGTCGAGTCAGGTATGATTCCGATGTCCAGAATCGATGACGCTGTCCGCAGGGTGCTTCGTCTGAAGTTCCGTCTGGGACTGTTCGACAATCCGACTTGGGATGTCAGCGGCTTTGACAGATTCGCGAGCAAGGAGTTTCAGGACGCTTCCTACGCTGCCGCGGTAGAATCTGAGGTACTTCTCAAAAACGAGGGGAATATCCTTCCTCTTGAATATGGAAAAAGAATCCTCGTGACAGGACCTAACGCCAATTCAATGAGGTCCTTGAACGGAGGCTGGTCTTACACTTGGCAGGGCGATGCTGACCGTTTCGCTGGTGATTACAACACTATTTATGAGGCTTTGGCCCAGAAATTCGGTGAGAGTAATGTTGTCTATGAGCCGGGAGTGACCTACGATGAGACTGACCGTTGGTCAACCGGAGCATGGCAGAAAGAGAACACTCCTCAGATCGCAAAGGCTGTGGCCGCCGCATCAAGGGTGGATGTCATTGTCGCTTGCATAGGCGAGAACAGCTACTGTGAGACTCCCGGCAACATCGATGACTTGAATCTTTCCGGCAATCAGAAGGAACTTGTCAAGGCTTTGGCCAAGACAGGAAAACCGATTATTCTTGTGATTAACGAGGGACGTCCGAGGGTATTGCGTGAGATTGAGCCGCTTGCCAAGGCTGTCATCGACGTTATGCTTCCGGGCAATTATGGCGGAGACGCCCTTGCCGCCCTAATGTCAGGCGAGGAGAATTTCAGCGGCAAGCTGCCGTTCACCTATCCTAAGTACGTCAACTCGCTTCACACTTATGACTATAAGGTCAGCGAGAGCCGCGAGACAATGGCCGGTGAATATAACTACGATGCAATCATGGATGTGCAGTGGCCGTTTGGCTTCGGACTAAGCTACACCACTTTTGAATATTCAGACTTCAAGTGCGTGAGCGGTGCCGCCTTTGCAGCTGGCGATGACCTCAAGTTTGAGGTGACTGTCAGGAACACGGGTTCGCACAACGGCAAGGAGGCTGTCCTGCTATATTCAAGTGACATTGTCGCAAGTTTGATCCCTGACGTGAAGCGTCTTCGTGAGTTCACCAAGGTTGAACTCGCTCCAGGTGAGAGCAAGGTGGTTTCGTTCACGATTCCTGCCAAGGAACTAGCCTTTGTCGGCTCCGACGGCAAGTGGCGTCTTGAGTCCGGTGATTTCAGGATGAGTTGCGGTGGGCAGTCGCTGATGATAAACTGCTCTGAGACCAAGGTCTGGGACACTCCTAACATCTAATTATACCCAAATACATGAGAATATTCAAGAGGATCATCCTGACGCTTGCCGGACTGCTGATGGTGTCGGCACCGTCTTGGGGCGTGTTTAACGAGAAGGATCTGGCGCAGACGCTTCAGGTGCTGCGATATGAACTGCGGAAGGCGTACGTAGAGATGGAGAAGAGCCAGGTGTCGTACGAGTCGCAGGATGACAGGCAGCACGAGGAACTGGTGCATCTTATCCAGAGCTGCAACGAACTGTCGCTGATGCTCTACTCGCAGAAGCAGGACTTCACGTTCGACCTTACCTACGCCCTCCAGCAGGTCACAGACCAGTACCATAACTTCACTCAAAGCCGGATGCCGTACGACAACATCATCTCTTACCTTGATGTGGAGATCGACAGGTACGACAGGCTGGTGATGGCCCTGAAAGTGCTTCCTCCTGAATTGATTGAGTTGCCGGACAGCCTTGGAGGATCGTCTTTGCTGGACTCGTTGGCATCTATGTTTCAGCCCCGTCTTCTTCCTAACGATTCCTATACGGATGCCCATGCTGACGATCCTGAGCATGCCGGGCACAATCATTTTGTCGGTCTTGAGGAAGAGCACGAACACGGTTCATTCCATCTGGACAGTCTGTCGCAGGTGGCGCGTGACAGTTGTCTTTTCTATTCCACAAGGCTGCTGAAGATGTTCACGGACATCCGTGACCATATGATTGAGGACAACGAATATTACGAGACCACCGACAAGCGTCTTAAAGAGGCCTATGATTATGCTCAGGAACGCTACAAGATGGTCCAGAAGAAGATATTCATTGAGGGGCAGGACAATTTCTGGACAATTCTTACTCACGTCAAGTCTTATGCGTCGAGAGCAGCCAAGGATTTCAGCGACAAGTACGGCAGGGCTTATTTCACTGATGTGAAGAGTGAGTGGCGCGGTCCGATGGTCATCGGGTTCTCGTTCATGGTTCTGATTTATCTTGCGATCGCCACGCTGTTGAGCATGCTTATTGTCAAGATGTTGATGAGGCGGGTCAAGTTCTTCAGGACTGAATGGTTCCGCAAGAGGGAAGCGGCCATATTTATGCTTGGAGCCGCGATCCTGTTTGTAGTCGTCATCGCGATTGCCAGGAACGCCTCCTCGACATCGCATTTCTTCACCATGGCCGCCGGGCTGCTGATCGAGTTCGCGCTGTTGCTGATCGCGGTGCTGACCTCGCTTCTGATCCGTCACGACAGCAAGCAGATCAACTATGGAATGCGGATCTACACTCCGATCATGCTGATGGGATTGCTGGTCATCACGTTCAGAATCATATTCATACCTAACAGTCTGATCGCTCTGATTTTCCCTCCGCTGCTGGTTGTGTTCGGCTTCTGGCAGTGGGCTTCCATCCATCGCAACGGCCCGAAGGTGCCGAAGAGTGACAATTCCTACGCCATCGCGTCGTTTGTGGTGACAGTCATCACCTTTGTCATTTCAATCGTTGGCTACAGTCTGTTGGGCTTGCAGGTCTATATCTGGTGGATCTTCCAATTGACGGTGCTTCAGCTGATTGTGGCTTGTGATGATTTGCTTAGAAAGTACCGTCACAAAAGGGTTGACGTCCTTGTGCGCGCCTACAGGCTAAAGCATCAGAACGATGTCGGAAAGGACAAAGGCTCGTTCATCCTGGTGACTTGGCTTTACGATCTTGTGGAGATGGTGTGCATTCCGGTGCTTTATCTGCTGTCTATTCCGTTCTGCCTTTATATGGCCTCGGAAGTGTTCGACCTGACGGAAATCTGCATGGACATGTTCTTCTACCCGTTCTTTAACTACGAGTACCTGCATCTGTCTGTTTCCAAGATGGTTCTGGCTGCCGGCCTGTTCTATGTGTTCAAGTACATCTGCTATGTGGCGAGGGCTCTTTACAGGATTTACAAACTGCGCAAAACTCTCAGACAGACTGGCGCTTCCATGATTCGGGAGAACGAGTTGAACCTGACGCTCGCGAACAATGTGATCGGAATTCTGGCTTGGGGCACTTATTTCATAGTGACAATCTCGCTTTTGAATATTCCTACGAAGTCCCTGTCGGTGATCACCGCTGGTCTTGCGGCCGGTCTTGGTTTTGCGATGAAGGACATCCTGAACAACTTCTTCTATGGAGTGCAGCTTATGTCGGGTCGTCTCCGTGTGGGTGACTACATAGAGTGTGACGGCATCCGGGGAAAGGTGGACAACATCACTTACCAGAGTACCCAGATCGAAGCTACAGACGGCAGCATCATGGCCTTTCCTAACAGCTCGCTGTTCGCCAAGAATTTTAAGAATCTGACCCGCAACAATTCCTACGAGTTCCTCGGTCTGCCTGTCGGGGTGGCCTACGGGACTGATGTGGAACAGACAAGGCAGGTGATCCTAAAGGCTCTCGCACCGCTCCGCCGCGCTGACAAGTTCGGACGTCCGGTGGTAGAGGAAAGCTATGGGATCCAAGTTGTGCTTAATGGGTTCGGTGACAGCAGCGTTGATCTGGTGGTCAAGCAGTATGTCCTAGTTGACCAGCGCGTGGGCTATATTGCCGTTGCCAACGAGCGGATTTACAACGCGTTGAACGAGTCGGGAATAGAGATACCGTTCCCTCAGCGCGACATCAACATCCGTCAGGTACCCTCTTCTGACGGCAAATAATTGTTAATGAATATGATAAAGTTAGCGGTTTTCGCCTCTGGGGGCGGCTCCAACTGCGAGAATATTATCAAGCATTTCAAAGGCTCTGACAAGGTGGGCGTGGCTTTGGTTGTCGCTAACAAGGCCGGGATTCTTGCGTTGGAAAAGGCTGAAAGACTGGGCGTGCCGACACGGGTGCTGCCAAAGGCGGAGTTGAATCGGGAGGATGTCGTCATGCCGCTTATGCGTGAATATTCAATAGATTTCATCGTGCTTGCCGGCTTCCTTCTTGTCATCCCTGACTTTCTGATCCATGAGTATGAACGCAGGATAATCAACCTTCATCCGGCCCTGCTTCCGAAGTTCGGGGGAATGGGGATGTACGGCCATCATGTCCATGAGGCTGTCAAGGCAGCAGGCGAGACCGAGACCGGCATGACGGTTCATTGGGTCAGCGACAAGGTTGATGGTGGCGAGATCATTGCCCAGTTCCGTACCCCTATAAGCCCCGATGACACGCCCGATGACATCGCCGCCAAGGAGCACGTCCTTGAGATGGCGCATTTTCCGCAGACTATAGAAGAGGTCCTTCGCCAGGCGTTTCACTTTTCACAAGCCTTTTCGAAAAGTACCGACCAAGGCTTGATAAAATGCTTTTAATAAAACAAAAGTTTTCTGAAATCACATTTTTGACATAAATTTGTAGTCCAGTAAAGAGCAGAAAAGAATATGAGTACAAAGTATGTTTTCGTTACTGGCGGTGTCGCTTCGTCCCTTGGAAAGGGCATCATTGCCGCATCGTTGGCCAAACTTCTTCAGGCCAGAGGACTTAGTGTCACAATCCAGAAATTCGATCCCTACATCAACATCGATCCGGGCACGCTTAATCCCTACGAGCACGGAGAGTGCTACGTGACGGACGATGGCGCGGAGACAGATCTGGATCTCGGACACTACGAGAGGTTCCTTGGCGTGCACATGTCCAAGGCCAACAACGTGACGACCGGAAAGATCTACTGGACTGTCATCAACAAGGAGAGGGAAGGCGCCTATCTGGGTAAGACCGTACAGATTGTACCTCATATCACCGACGAGATCAAACGCAGGATGCTGCTCCTCGGCAAGACCGGCAAATACGATGTGATTGTCACAGAGGTTGGTGGTACCGTGGGAGATATGGAATCACAACCGTTTGTCGAGGCTATCCGTCAGCTCCAGTGGGAACTTCCTGATGAGGATCTCATCAGCATTCACCTGACTCTGGTCCCTTATCTGAGGGCGGCCAAGGAACTCAAGACGAAGCCTACCCAGCATTCAGTCCAGATGCTCCAGCAGGCAGGTGTCCATCCGGACATCATTGTCTGCCGCACGGAGATGGAACTGACTCCGGAACTCAGGCGCAAGGTCGCTCTTTTCTGCAATGTAAAACCTGGCCACGTCATCCAGTCTATTGACGCCCCTTCAATCTATCAGGTGCCTCTGAATATGGAGGACGAGCACCTTGACGAGATGGTTCTGAATCATTTCGGAATATCCGCTCCGGAACCCGACTTCACGAATTTGAAGTCGTTCCTTGACAGATTATATAATCCTAAGCATCAGGTAGACATAGCCCTTGTCGGGAAATATGTCGAACTTCAGGACGCCTACAAATCCATCCTTGAGTCGTTCGTCCACGCCGGTGCCGCCAACGAGTGCAAGGTGAACGTCCACACGGTTCAGAGCGAGCATCTTGACAGCTCCAACCTGGAGGAGAAAATAGGGAATATGGATGGCATCCTCGTCGCTCCTGGATTCGGGGAGAGGGGACTGGAAGGCAAGATTCTTGCAATAAAATACGCCCGCGAGCACAACGTGCCTTTCTTCGGAATATGTCTGGGAATGCAGATGTGCGTTGTCGAGTTTGCCAGAGACGTGCTTGGAATCAAGGATGCCATCTCAGCGGAAGTCAATCCGAACGCCGCCAATCCGGTCATCGACCTTATGGAGGAGCAGAAGAGCACCACGATCAAGGGCGGGACAATGAGGCTTGGAGCGTACGACTGCAGACTGGACAAGAACTCGTTGGCTTACAGGATTTATGGCAGCGAGATGATCTCCGAGAGACACCGTCACCGCTATGAGTTCAACAACGCCTATCTTGACAGGATGGAGGCCGCCGGACTCATGGCCACGGGAAAGAATCCGGACACGGGTCTGGTGGAGATCGTCGAGATCCCGACTCATCCGTTCTTCATCGGAGTTCAGTTCCACCCGGAGCTCAAGAGCACACCGGAGAAGCCTCAGCCGATCTTCGTGAATTTCGTGAAGGCGGCGATGGCTAACAGAGAAAAGAGAAAGTAAGAACAATGAGTAGATTCATGAATATATTCATAGGAACAGCGTTGGCCATGCTGACGCTGCTTTCCTCCTCTTGCGCCGACGCCAAGGTGCGCCGGTACAAGGTTCAGGTTGTGAAGGAATATATTCATGATGAGACTTCGTTCACGCAGGGGCTTTTCTTCCTGAACGGGGAGATGATCGAGACCACCGGGCAATACGGTGAGTCAACTCTGCGAAAGGTGGATCTGGCGACTGGAAAGGCCTTGAAGAGGTTTGATTTCGACAAGAAATATTTCCTCGAAGGCTCTGTGGAACTGAACGGTAACATATTCATACTTACTTGGTTGAATAAGGTTGCCTTTGTCTATGACGCCAAGACTCTGGCTTACAAATCGACGTGGAGCTACCCGCGTGAGGGATGGGGACTGACGACAGACGGGAAGAGCCTGATCGCTTCCGATGGCACCGCACGGCTGTTCTTTATGGATGAGAAGTTCAAGCAGCAAAAGGTGCTGACTGTCAAGATGAACGGACGGCCTGTGCAGATGCTGAACGAGCTTGAGTGGATTGACGGGAAGATTTGGGCCAACGTCTATATGACTGACATGATTGTGATCATCAATCCTTCCGACGGGACAGTTGAGGGGGCGATTGATTGCAGCGGATTGTTGCCTAAGTCATTACGTGACGCTAATACTGACGTACTGAACGGAATTGCCTACAACCCCAAAGACGGCAGGATTTACCTTACCGGCAAGTGTTGGAAGCGGCTCTATGAGGTGCGTCTGGTGGAAAAGAAATAATTTAACATAACAGCGGGGGTACTGGGCGTTTGTCCCGGTTGAGATCATACCCAATGAACCTGATGCGGGTAATGCCGCCGAAGGGAAGCGATGTCTCAGATTGCCGTAACCGGCAGCCCCTTGCATTAATATTCAAAACATTATGCGAGGTTTTTTATTTGCGACAGCGGCGCTTGCCGCGATGACTCCAACGGCTTTGAACGCTCAAAGCCAGCCGGACACCACAAAGGCCGAGGTTCTCAACGAGGCCATTGTCAGAGGTGTCCGTGCGCAGAAGAACGCCCCTTATGCGGTGGCGAATGTTGACCGTAAGGCGCTACAGAATTTCTCTGGAACCGGCAAGGAACTTCCGTTCCTGTTCTCGACTACTCCAGGTGTGCTTTCCTGGAGCGAGAACGGTCTTGGCACTGGTACGACTTATATGCGTATCAGAGGGGCGGGGGATTCCCGAATCAATGTCACGATTGATGGCGTTCCGCTTAACTCTCCTGAGGACCAGTGCGTTTTCTGGGCGAACATGAACAGTTACTCTTCCATTCTGGAAAGTGTTCAGATTCAGCGTGGTGTAGGATCATCTACAAACGGTGACGGCGCGTTCGGCGGATCAGTCGCCCTTCGTACCAAGGCTCCGTCCTACGACCCGTTTGTCGAGTTGAACGCTTCTTATGGAAGCTACAACACCTACAACACGGGATTCTCGATGTCAACCGGTCTGCTTGGCAAGCACTTTGTGGCCGACGCCGCTTTCCACACCACAGGGACGGACGGGTATATTCATGGAACAGCCGGAAAATCAGGTTCTTGGTATGCCGGTCTCACCTGGCTCGGAAGAGACTTCATTATCAGGTATCGGAACATCGGAAACTACGAGCACACGGGACAGGCTTGGAGCGGTGTCACTGCCGATGCGCCACTTATAGATAACGGTATCAAGACCTACGCTGATATGTATCGTGCTGGCCTTGGCCGGTTCAATTCTCTCTACGAGCTCATGGATACTAAAACCTACGAAACTACTCGTTACACTTTGAATGATGATAGTTACTGGCCGAAGACTACGGACAACTTCTGGCAGGACCACAATATTCTTTCCGCTGCTTGGGACATCAACGAAAACCTGAAAACCACGCTGTCTCTCCATTACACCTACGGCTATGGCTACTACGATGAGTTCCGGCTGGACAACAAGGTCTCCAAGTTTGGTTTCGATATGGTGAATGAGAAGGGTAAACCTGTCACATCAGACTTCATCCGTCAGAAAGGCCTGTCACAGAACGCCGCAGGCCTTGTCTATAACATAAATTACAACAACAACGGATGGGATGTGATCGGAGGCCTGTCCGCCCAGATGTTCCGGGGCAACCATTTCGGCTACCTGACATACGTCTCAAATCGTGATGTAGTAAGACATTATCCGGCTCTTGCAGGTCTTGACGACACGGATTTTGACAACGGAAGTTACACGTATTATGATTCGGATGCCAGGAAGGATGATTACAGCGCTTTTGTCAAGGCTTCCAAGCAGTTTGGAGAGCATTTTACTGTCTTCGCCGACCTTCAGTACAGGCGTGTGGACTACACCACGGATGGAATCAACGACAAGTTTGTAAAGCAGGAAGACGGTACCTATAAGAATCAGAGTCTTGACATTGACGAGAATTACAATTTCTTCAACCCCAAGTTCGGCTTCAGTTACAAGGCTGGCAACCACAGGGCTTATGCGTCCGTGGCGATGAGCAACCGTGAGCCGGAACGCAACAACTTCACAGACAATTACAACTACCCTTACCCTAAAGCCGAGCATGTCAACGACTACGAATTAGGCTACCAGTATTCCGGTTCTGTTTTCCACGCTTCCGCCAACTTCTACTTTATGGACTATGTGAACCAGTTCGTCCAGACTGGAATGCAAAGCGAAATCGGTGAGAATCTGACGACGAACATCAAGGACTCTTATCGTGCCGGTGTGGAATTGACAGCAGGAGTTGATGTCGCCAAATGGCTGTCCCTTGAGGCCAACGCAGCCATTAGTTCCAACAAAATCAAGGACTTTGATGAGGTCATTGAGGATTGGGACAATTATGAAACTGGTATCAGAACCAACCACTATGACAACTCAACGCTGGCTTTCTCCCCGTCCGCCATCGTCAACGGATTCGCCATATTCACGGTGAAAGGTGTTCAGGCCACTTGGCACACATCATTCGTGAGCCGTCAGTACCTTGACAATACCCAGAACAAGGACCGCTCTCTCCCGGCATATTCATTCTCGGGAGTAAGTCTCAGCTACCCGATCAAACTCCGTGGCTTCCTGAGGGAAATCACCCTCGGCCTTGATGTCAACAACATATTCAACACCCATGCAGCCACCTCAGGATGGGTATATTCCGCCGTCCAAGAGTCTAAGGGTTACACGGATACCAACCGCTACTACCAGCTCGGCTTCATCCCGATGGCCGGCACCACCGCCCTCGGACGCCTGACTCTCAAGTTCTAGTATTCCCCATGGCAGAACTCGTGGTCAATCGGCTGAAGATTGCTTGATCGAAGCCAGATTGAACATCTCGAGCAACGAACGAACATAACAAATTCCCGCACCGGAAGCGACGGTTGCTGAGCCTGTCGAAGCACCGAAGCCACCCGAACAACAAACGAACATAACAAATCCCCGCACCCGAGATGCTGCCGCAAAGCGTTTCGGGTGTTTTTTTGAATGTCTTGACTTTTCGGATGTGATAACATTGACGCCAAATTACTGAACAAACTTGCGCCAAATTACTGAATTTTGATATTATTGTGCTATATTCGCAGTAATTAACTGAAATCCTATATGGTTCTGCTGATAGTTTACATGCTGGGAACGCTGGGTGTGTCGTTCCTTTGCTCGCTTCTGGAGTCGGTGTTGATGTCCACGCCTCTCTCTTACATCACGATGAGGAAGGAGCAGGGGTACAAGCCGGCGGAGAAGTTTCTGAAGTACAAATCTGACCCGGACAGGCCTCTGGCGGCGATTCTCTCTTTGAACACGATCGCCAACACATTGGGAGCGGCGGCGGTGGGCCGTCAGGCGACCATTCTGTTCGGAAGCACTTGGTTCGGAATCATTTCCGCATTGACGACATTGTTGGTGCTTGTCTTCTCCGAGATTGTTCCGAAGACCATCGGAACGACATATTGGAAGAACCTTATGGGTTTTGTGACATCGGCCATCTCGTTCCTGTCTGTCCTGATGTGGCCGCTTGTGATTATGGTCCGCTTGATCACCAATCTGATGACCAAGGATGATGATGAGGCGACCGTCAGCAGGGAAGAGGTGACGGCTATGGCTAACATCGGGGCTGAGGAAGGCGTGATTGACTCAGACGAGAACAAGGTCATCCAGAACATCATGAAGTTAGACAAAGTCAAGGCCTGCGACGTGATGACCCCGAGGATTGTCGCGATGACGGCTCAGGAGAACATGTCCCTGAAGAACTTCTACAAGAATGACACTTACCTGCATTTCTCCAGAATCCCGGTCTATGGGGATTCTCCGGAATATATCACCGGCTACATCCTTCTGAGCGACGCTCTTGAGGGACTGGCGGACGATGAGTTCGACAAGCGCTTGGTGGAACTGAAACGTCCGATTTCTTTCTTCAAGGAGCAAGACTCCTGTGGCCACATTTGGGAGGAACTTCTCAAGAAGCACGAGCAGATTGGTCTTATCATTGATGAATATGGCTGCTTCCAGGGCATCATAACCCTTGAGGACATCATAGAGACTATTCTTGGCCTTGAGATCATCGACGAGAACGACCAGGCAACGGACATGCAGCAGTTCGCCCGCGAGCGTTGGGAACGCCGTCAGAAACGGTTCCGCACAATCGTGCTTCCTAAGGATGAGGAAAAGACCGACAATGATTGATGACGCATGAATTGAAGCATTTGATGTCGCGGTAATGTTTTACTGCGACATTTTTTGAATATTCAGTGGACAAGGCTCTTTGCGCCCCGATAGTGGAGGCCCTTCTTCCTGCTCTTCCGACACTTGACACACTTCTTGATCAGTTGGTTCAGGCTGGGAATGAAACTGCTCAGACAATCAAGTCTGTCCTGCCTAACCTTGGTCTTGAGAAGCCGTCTGATCTGGCTAATCTATGGGAAGCCACAACCGAGTTCGAAATTGCCCTTAACTTCATAAAGGCATAAGCGAATCAATCACGACTCTGCCATTAGCATACGTCGTGATTGGTAATAAGCTTGATATCAAAGAAATAAGAAACCGTCTTTGATCTGAATGTGCCAAAGACGGCTTCTTTTCTGCCTGGCAGTCAGTTGGTTATTTCCCACTGACTTCTTCGAATGAGATCGCGAATCCGCCACCTTCGACAGATTTCTGCTTGAGGACTGTCTTGCTCTTGCATTTCATCGTTCGGATGGTATAGGCTTGAGGATTGGCCTTGTAGTCCGCGTCCGGGGCGTCTGCGTAGATAGTTGCGATGTAGGTCTTGCCTGGATCAAGGAAATCGAATTTGATTACGGACTCGTGCGCCTTCTCGCCGGTCACGTTGCCGACGAACCATTTGCCTGTGTCCTTGGCCTTGCGCGCCACTGTGATATATTCCCCGGGTTCAGCCTCCAGATATCGGCTTTCCGACCAGTCTATGGCCACATCCTTGATGAATTGAAATGCGTCAGGGAAGCGCTCGTAGTTCTCCGGGAGATCGGCTGCCATCTGGAGAGGGGAACTCATCACTACATAGATGCCGAGTTGGTTGGCGATCGTGCAGTTTGCGTGAGAATTGTTCCCGGGATTGATCTTGGAGATGTTCATCTCGAAGATTCCTGGGGTATAGTCCATAGGCCCTCCGATGAGTCTGGTGAATGGAAGGACGGAGACGTGGAACGGTTTGGATCCGCCGAACGCCTGATACTCGGTGCCTCTCGCTGACTCATTGCCGATAAGGTTCGGGTACGTGCGGCAAAGTCCGGTAGGACGTACGGCCTCGTGAGCATTCACCATTATGTGGTAGTCGGCGGCCTTCCGCACGGCATACAGGTAATGGTTGACCATCCACTGGTTGTAGTGGTTGTTCCCTTTCTGGATCATGTCACCTACGTAACCTGATTTGACGGCGTCGTAGCCATGCTCCCTCATGAACTTGTAGGCGGTGTCAAGCTGACGTTCGTAGTTGCGTGGTGAGGCCGAAGTCTCATGGTGCATAATCATCTTCACGCCTTTCTCCTTTGCGTATCGTTCTATCCCTTCCACATCGAAATCCGGGTACGGGGTAACGAAATCGAACACGTCTTCCTTCATGTGGCCGTACCAGTCCTCCCAACCGATGTTCCAGCCTTCAACAAGCACGCCGTCGAACCCGTTTTCCGCGGCGAAGTCGATGTATCTCTTGACGTTGGCCGTGTTCGCTCCATGCTTTCCGTTAGGCTTAACCATTGTCAGGTCGTCGGTCGCAAGGTGGACACTGCGGAGGTCATCAGTATAGGCCCACGAACTCTTGCCGGTGATCATCTCCCACCAGACACCGACATACTTGCAAGGATGGATCCACGAGGTGTCTTCGATCTTGCAAGGATCGTTGAGATTCAATGTGATGCGTGATGCGAGGATGTCTCGGGCGTCGTCAGAGACAATGACTGTTCTCCACGGTGTCGTGCATGGTGTCTGCATGTATGCCTTCTCTCCGGTGGGAGACGGGGTCAGATGAGCGTGGAACACCATGTTCATGTCATCCAGATCCAGATGCATGGCCGGATAGTTCACGAGAGCCGCCTCATGAATATTCAGGTAGATTCCGTCGTCGGTCTTGAGTTGGAGCGATGTCTGCACTCCGGTAGGGGAGAAAGAGGTCTGCGAGAGATTGTCTGTGATGGATGCTTCCATCGATCCACGGATTTCTGACAGACGGGATTTGGTGTAGTCGTATTCCTGTGTGTCGTAGTCACCCGGAATCCACCAAGCCGTGTGGTCGCCGGTCATTGCGAAGTCGGTCAGTTCATCACTTATCACGAAATACACCAGATTGTTTTGGTCCGGGAACTCGTACCTGAATCCGAGACCGTCGTCAAACAACCTGAACCTGACCACCATGCGCCTGTCGCTTGAAGTCTGTCTCAAAGTGACGGCCAGTTCGTTATAGTGGTTTCTTATCGTGCTTTCCTCACCCCAGACAGGATTCCAGGTCTCATCTACGGAATTTCTGGATGTATCAGCAAGCTCGAACCAATCGAATAGACCGCTGTCATTCAACTGGAATCCCATACGGCTCCAATCAACTACAACCTTGTCCTTGTAGGACAGCCTGTAACGTGGCTTGTCTCCGTCTTGGAGTCTGAACTCAAGTTTGAGGTTGCTGTTCGGGGAAATCAAGGATTCGGATTTCTCCACGGTCGGACGACCGTCATAGGAGTTTTCGGCGTATGCCGTGCCTCCAAGAGTCAGCGCAGAGGCGAAAACCACCGCGAGGACGCGAATCAAAGTTTTTCTATTCATATTCCAAAACAATCATATTCCAATATTTCAAAGATGGCATAGTGACGTGGACAGTTCCGTTGTCCTGCTTGAAATCCAAATTCTTGCACGCGCCTCCGTCAATGTCGGGCGAAGCCATCCAGACAGAGGAGATCCTACCGGTCACATTGATGTCAACCGATGCTTCGCTGATCAGTGTCGGTTCTGGCATAGTGCCATCCATATCCCTCCAACTCAGAGAGTTGGCTTGTGTGAAGTTTAGAATGTGGATTACCTGACGATTGCCGACTTTTCTGCAAAGAGTTATCGCTTTCCCTATTTCTGGAGCCCAAGGCTTAATGTCGATCTTACCGTCAGTCGAAGTGACGTTCACGTCATTGAACTCTCCTCCGTCACGGAGCAGGTTTTCGTAGGCCGTCATAAAATCATAATAGGCGACCATGGCGTTCTGAAGCTCGGTTGTCATGCCCAGGCTGCTGTTGGGAAAATATTCATTGCAAAGCATGTGTTCGCCCAACTCCAGATGAGAGCCTCCAAGCGCGAACATCACTGCGTCGGTAAGGATGACACCAGGGGCATTGAACGATCCTAGGCTTCCGGCCTTGCCGTAGTTCATATAGGCGGCGAAGACTGTGCTTATTCCGTTTTCACTGAATCGGTTGTTGTCTTCGATATGGGTCTTGAGATCGGTGAATTCTGCTTCATTTCCCCACATCTCATCGTAGGCGAAAGCCATTTTCCCGGTTCCGACGATCTGTTCAGCGCCATAACCAGAGACTGCGTTCATTATAAGATCCTTGGCTGGTTGCCTTAACTTCATCGCATTTATGAAGGAAGCGTAGCCTGCCGGAAGGTCAACCGTGTTTCCGTCATAGTCGTACCTTGTGCCTCTATATCCCAACTGATCAATCTGATAGCCGTCAAAGCCCAATACGTAATAGACATCGTCGGTTTTCTCGCCTATGTATTCCTGCCACTGTGGATTGCCAGGATTGACAAGGTAGATCGAACTTTTGAAAGGAGCGGACAGGGCGTGCATGTCCTTGTTGTTTCTGCCATTGTCGCTGAATATGTACCAGCTTTCCTTGACCCCATCCTGCGCCGCGTCGTCAAGGGCGCCGAAGCAAAGGTTGTAGAAGATGGCTTTCATTCCGTGGCTGTGGATGGCAGAGATGTAGTTCTTGAGGGTTGTCAGGGACGTGTTTCTGCTTGCGATGTCCTTGTAGGTCTCAAGTGGGTTGTCACGAGTCCCGCCCAACGGCCAGTGGTGCTTCCAATGCCAGTCCTGAAACTGTACTCCGTTGATGTGGTGGCGGTTAAGGTTGTCGATGATGTTGTTGACAGCGGTTTCGCTCATGACATCGAAACTGGACAGGAATCCGTAGCGCGGGAATCTGGCCCAGTCGCTTGACACGTCGATTCCGACAGTCCCAAGGATTTTCTCGCCGACCGATGTGGTTTTGTAAACCTCGGCCATGTACCCTTTGTAGTCCCCGGTCGGCGCGGTCCAGCTCCATTCCGATGAATTGAGAGGTTGTTCACTGACCACCTTGCCAAGATGCATGTATCTGACAGTCACGTCAGCTCCGGGATTCGCAGAGGCGGTGAATCTGATTGTTTCGCCCGGTCTGTAGGCGGCCTTGTCGGTGCTGACTGAAATCACGGTCTCCTCTTCGGTAGGCTTCACGAATCCAGTGTAGCCTTTCTCTTTCTGACAGGCGCCTGTAAGAAGCATGACGCCTGTCAAGATTAATTCTGTAAACATTCTGTAACGCATGGTTTCTTACGTTAGTTCTTCACGATGGTGACGGTCTCCGCCAGTTGGTTCACAGTGATTGTGTAGTTGCCGGCGTTCTCAACAATCCATGTCCGGTCCACTCCAGAGTCCTTCTTGCTGTCCACGAACGAGATGACTTCATCGGAGACAGTGTCGAACGGCTTGTTGGCTGACGTCGGCATGAACCAGCATCCGTCCCACTCCCTCTTGAGGTCGCAACTGATCTTCATCTCGCCTGCGGAGAGATCTCCTGTCCATGTAAGAATATATTTGTCTTCGTCTGCCTTGAGTCTGCATTTGTCATCGGATGCGGCGTCATCCAGCGACCATCCGTGAGGGGCGGCTGAACCGATGAGCCAGAGCGATTCGTATGGGACGAACTCAACGCAGTTCATGCTTTCTTTTCCCGGAGTGATGTCCAAGGCGATCTTATAGGCCTTTCCGGTTTCCTCGTCCTTGATTTTCCATTTAGGATCGGGGTCAAAGCCTTTTACGAACTGCACGCCTGTGTTGCCTATGGAAGCGTTGTCTTCCGCAGCCTTGTACATATTTTCCCATGAGCCGTCGGATGTGCCGAACTTGAACTCTCCGCCGCTGGTGAACTCGGTCCCGTAACGGAACACGAAAGGATTGACAGGATCCTGGGTCATCCTGACGAATGACCAGCCTGTCGGGTCACCGACAAAGTAGATGGCGTCGTAAGGCGGTTTGTTGACATCCGCCTCTTCAAGTGTGAATGTCAGGTTGAGTATGTCTGCGGTGATCTTGTAGCCTCGTGCCTCAGGAATGTTGAACTTGAGGTCAAGGGCATCTGACGGCTGTTCTGAGAAGTACTTAAGTGTCTTTCCCGTAGCGTCCGAGCCGTCCCTGACGTATGCAGGCCAGAATTGTCCAGAAGTGGTGATGAACTTGAGTTCCCCCTCGTTCAGTGTTCCTGCCCATGAGAAAACACCGGTGGATGTGCGTGTAAGCTCGGTGGCGTTGTCTGCGGACCAACCGTTGGGTGCGGCTCCTCCGATCATGTAAAGTGTCGTGCTGACGGGTTCGTAAGGAGTCACTGTGAACTCCACAGAGGACTCTTGATCCAAATCGTCGTATTCGGCCACGGAAGCGGTAACTCTGGCTTTGTAAGAAGCCTTCACACCGCTTTGGGCGCCGAAGTTCGACTTGAGGAAGTCATTCAGTTCCTTCGTCGTCCAAGTCCTTGAATATGCCTTCCTGCCGAGTTCCTCTTTGTAACCGGAGGCGTAGTCGGAGTCTTTCAGAGCCATCTCGAAAGTGTAGGAGATGGCGTTGCCAGTGCCTTTGTTGGTGCCGGTCGTCCAATTCAACGCCAAAGCTTCGTTGCCGGCTTTTTTCTCGTCAAGTTCGATCTCCGATCCGGAAGCGGACATTTCAAGAGTATTCCCGGCGGATGGATCGACAGTCTTGTAATCCTCTTCCGAGCAGGAACATGCAATGCCCAGGCAGAGTGCCGCTGCCGCGGCGGTCATTATCGATTTTTTCATTGTGTTATCCAGTCTTGTTTATTAATATCCAGGGTTTTGTTCCATCAGATTGTTGGAGTCCATCTCTGTCAAAGGGATAGGCAGAAGCAGTCTGTCCTTGGTGGCTTTCTTGCCGATTCCGGCAAAGAAATCAAGAGCGTACTGCCCCTTGTTGAGTCTGATGAGGTCGAACCACCTGTGTCCCTCGAAAGCAAGCTCCATCCTGCGCTCGTGGATGATGATCTCCCTCATTTCGTCCTGTGTCTTCCCGGAAGGAATCGGATTGAGGCCGGCGCGTTTTCTTACGATGTTCAAAGGTTCCGCGGCCTCGTCCGTCTTGCCCAGTTCGTTCAAAGCCTCGGCTTTCATCAGCAGGACATCAGCGAAACGGTACACGACAAAGTCCGCCGCATTTGTGTTGTATTCCGGCGAGTATGATTTGGTGACCAAGAACTTACGGACATTGTAACCAGTATTGGACCAAGAGGACTTGTACTCGATTCCGTCGAAGGCCGGACATCCGTTGTAGAAGACGGTCACGTCCTTCCTGAGGTCGCCCTCTTCCCATTGGCTCATGAATTCCGCGGTAGGCTGGTTCCATCCGTATGATCCGGCGACCATACCCGAGTTTCTCGGGCCCATGAAGGTGGAAAGCCATGAACTTTGGTTGCTTCCGCCCCAGAAGTCGTACTGGGTGCTTCCTGAATATCCTACCGTGAACAAGGCCTCCTGACTGGTCTCAGCCTTCTCTCCGAAATTGTCGGAGAAATCACACTTGCTCAGGTCATAGCCCAAAGCCTCCACCTGTGAGCAGAGATTCTGAACCTCTGCGTAGTGCTCAGACGGATTGTATGTCAGATAGACGTCGGCCAGCATGGCCAGTGCCGCGTCCTTGCTGGCCCGGTTGTAGTCCGCTCCTGAATATGTCCTTTTCTCGGGCAGGAGATCGATGGCGGCCTTGCAGTCGCTGATGATCTGTGCGTAACATTCGGCAAGAGAGGATCTTGCCACATCCGTGGACTCGTTGGCCTTGTGCGGGGAGAGAACAAGCGGGACGCCTCCGAACAGGCGTGTAAGAATGTAGTAATAGTGAGCCCTGAGGAAATATGCCTCACCGAGCGAACGATTTCTGATGGTGTCGCTGGTCTGGTTGCCCTCTCCGAGAATGGATTCTATCGTGGTGTTGCACTGCCCGATTCCGACCCAAGGCGATCTCCAGATGTAAAGAGCGAATCCGTTGGACGCGTCAGCGGCGAAATTGGCGCATTGGATGGTCTCGATTCCATCGTCACCGCCACCTGCACCGACCTCGGAGTTGCCGGCGATGATGTCGAGTGACCATATTCTTTGATTGTAAAGGTTTGAGGATTGCAGCGGCACGTAGCATCCGTTAGTCAATGCAATGGCGACGGAGTCAGTGACTGAGACGGAAGGATCCACGGCGTAGGACGGGAAACTGTCAAGAAATCCGGAGCAGGATGTCATCGCCAAGCCTGCCAAAGCAAGTATAGTGATCTTTAAGTTGTTCATATTCATTAGAAATTAAAGTTGAGACCGAGGCTGAAAGTACGTGACAGCGGGTAGATGTTCCAATCAATTCCGTTGATGCCAACCTCCGGATCGAAGCCGGAGTAATTCGTCAGGGTCAGAGCGTTCTCGCAGGAGAGGAATATCCTCGCGCTGTCGATGTTCGCCTTCTTCAGAAGAGCCTTAGGGAATGTGTAGCCTAAAGTGATGTTCTTTACCCTCAGGTAAGAGCCGTCCTCCACGAACCTGTCTGAGATTCTGGCGTTGTGGTTCGGGTCTCCATAGACGGCGCGCGGCATGCTCGTGCTGGTTCCGTAGCCAGTCCAGCGGTACTTTACGGAAGCCGTCTGATTGTGCGCGCTGGCCATTCCTTCGTTGCCGATGCAAACGGCGTTGAATATCTCGTTGCCGGTTACGCCCTGAAGGAAAACCGTGAGGTCGAATCCCTTGAAATAGAGTTTGTTCGTCATTGAGAACAGCCAATCGGGATTTGGGTTGCCGATGATTGCCCTGTCTTCCTCGTTGATCACACCATCGTTGTTGAGATCCTTGAAGCGGATGTCGCCCGGTGCGGTGGAGTTCTCCTGAAACGCATGGCTGTCAACTTCTTCCTGAGTTTGGAATATCCCGTCGGTCACATAACCATAGAACACATTGATAGGTTTGCCGTTCTTCTGCATCGTGATGTAGGCTCCGCCTGTCTCGTTCTGGTAGAGCGGCGTGTCGCTGTTAAGGCTTACGATCCTGTTTCTGTTCCATGTCGCTGTCAGCGATGTCTCCCATCTGAACCCGTCGCCTGTGCTGTCGAAGTTGATTGTGTTGAGGGTGAACTCGAAGCCACTGTTGCGAACCTTGCCGGCATTCGTGTAGGTTGTTGTGGTGTCCTCGTAGCCTGATGTAATAGGAATAGCAGCCTTGACAAGCATGTCAGCGGTGTTCTTAAGGTAGGCATCGACCGAAAGGTTGACACGTGACTGCCACATAGACAGGTCCAGACCGATGTTGGCCTGGCGCACTTCCTCCCAGTGGATTGACGGATTCGCCATGGACTTTGCAATGAGGGTGGTGACGATGTCGCTGCCGAAAATATAAGTGCCTGTGTTGTAGGTCTGGATGTAGGCGTATGAACCGATCTTGTCGTTTCCGGTCACGCCATAGCCGACGCGCAGTTTCGCATCATTTACAAGAATATTCTTGGGAAACCAATTCTCCTTGGACATTCTCCAGGCGGCTGAGGCTGACGGGAAGTTGCCCCATCTGTGGTTTGGCCCGAATCTGGAGGAGCCGTCGCGGCGCATCGTGGCCGTGATAAGGTATCTGTCGCCATAAGAGTAATTGAGTCTGGCCATAAAGGACATCATAGCCCAGTCGCTTGACGCACCGCCGATTGATTTGTTGACGGATCCGTTGTCGAACTCGTGGACGTTGGAGAAAAGGAATCCTGCCTTGGTCGCGTTTATCCCCGAAGTGTCGTTCCATTGTGCCGAAGTACCTGCCATCACATTGAGACTATGCTTTCCGTTGAATGTCTGGTCAAACGTGAAGTAATTGTCCCAAAGATATGTGAAGGCCTTGTTAGAGTCTTGGTAACGTGTGGTCTCCTCCACCGCTGAAGGCTTGTAGTCATAGGCGTACGAGATGTTGTCGTTGAACCACATCTTGGCGTCGTAGCCGAAAGTACTCTTGAATCTAAGCCACTTCGTGAATGTTAACTCCGCCGAGATGTTTCCGAGGAAATTGTATCCGTTGGTCTTGTTTGAGTTGGTGTAGAGAGGACCAACCGGATTCCTGACATCTCCATACCAATAGGAAGTTCCCTCCGGACCGCTCCAGCTGCCGTCGGCGTTCTTGACTTCCTGCGTTGGCAGGGCGTTCATCGCGCTGGAGATTGAATATGAACCGCTCTCCTTCACGTCTGCCGAGAATGTGATGTTGTTGGAGAACTTCAGCCATTTCAGGACTTGCGCGTCATTGTTGTTCTGGAATGTGAACCTTCTGTAGCCGACTGTCTTGACGATTCCTTTCTGGTCAAGGAATCCTCCAGAGATATAGTAATGGGCTTTCTCGTTTCCACCGGAATAGCTTACCGTGTAGTTTTGCATCTTTCCGGTGTGAAGGATCTCATTGATCCAGTCCGTACCCTTGCCGAGAGTCTCAGGATTGCTCCATGCCGGATTAGTGGCCAGTCCGGCGTTGCTCAACATGTCGTTGGAATAGGCCGCATAGCCCGCGGCGTCAAGCATCTCCGGAATATAAGTGACATTCTGGATCGCCCAGTTGGCGTTGACGCTGACCTTGCCGTCTCCGTTGGATCCTCTTTTGGTGGTCACCATCACCACACCGTTGGCGCCTCGTGATCCGTAGATGGCCGTGGCGGACGCGTCTTTCAGCACATCAATCCTGTCGATGTCCGCAGTGTTGAGCGAGGTCAGTCCCAAATCAGTCGGAACCCCGTCGATGACCACAAGCGGATCACTGTCATTGATAGTGCCAAGCCCTCTGATCTTCATCGTGACGTTGTCTCCTGGTTTTCCGGAGTCAAGAATGTACACGCCGGAGACTTTCCCTTGGAGCGCTTGCCCGACATTAGCTACCGGAGAGTCCTTGAGATCCTTGTCGGAAACTGACGCGACCGCTCCTGTCAGGTCTTTCTTTTTGATGGTTCCGTAGCCCACGACAACGGATTCGCTCAGGAATTCCGTGTCCTCCATAAGAGTGATTGTGATGTCGCCGCTTTCGCCCACCGTTACCTTGGTCGTCGTGTAACCCAGTGACGAAATTTCCAGAATGTCACCTTTGGCGGCGGCCAAGGTGAAAGTTCCGTCCGCATCGGTGATTGTCCCGACCGAACGGTCACCTGTGTTCACGACAGCGGCCCCTATTACAGGCTGCCCTGTCTTGTCGATCACCTTTCCGTTGAACGGCAGTCCCTGCGCGGATGCGCTGAGTCCTGTCAGAAACAGCAAGACGGCAATCGAACACAAAAGGAAGTGTGTTCTGCTCATGTCCTTAAAAAGTTTTAATAAACAAAAAAGAATATTCCATTGGTTATTCTTCGCAAAGAAAACCAATATCGACATCATGGCAAAGTTATGGTACTGTTTTAGTAGTTAAATATAAATGTAAAGTATTGAAATGTTGACGATTATGTCTTATATTCGGCTAAAAATAGTAGTGGTTTCAAGAGATCCTTCCAATGCTCATGATTTGCTTCTCGAAGTCTTCACGGCTGGAAGCGGCTGAGTTTCTCATCTTGACACGGTAATTGTAAATCGTGGATACCGACCTTCTGAGAAAGTGGGCGATTTTTGTGGAATCGGTGACTCCAAGACGTATCAGCGCGGCTACCCGTAGCTCTGTCGTGAGTATTCCGTTCTTACCTCTCACATCAAACCTCCTGTCTTCCTGGAGAAGGGAGTTCAGCCGTTCCACAAAGTCTGGGAACAGGGTCAGGAAAGATTCGTCGAATCGTACGTAGAAGCCTTCCAATTCCTTGTCGATGAACTCGGTGGACTTCAGGTTCTCCATCACCTCACCGAAGCCTCCATCCTTCGCCGCCCTGCGTAGTTTGGATCGGTATCTCTCCAGACCGGCAATGTAGTCTGAGCACATATCCAGATATATTCCCAAATATTGCTCTTTGATGTCATTGGATTCTTGGAGGAGGTTCACATATTCCTTGAGTCTCGCATTGGCGACAGCCACTTTACGGTGGCTTCTGATCATGTATTGCACCGCGATGAAGAGCGAAATGAGCAGGGAACTTATGACAAACAATATGACGTAGAGTTGTTTGCGCCTGTTGTGCATCTGGATGTCATAGGTCTCGGTGATTAGAGGCAACATAGAGTTTATGGCCTGCACGTTTATGCTGGCGTTGGCGGCCATGGCGTCCCTTATCGATTGGTTCACATAACGGTAGGCCCTTTTGATGTCGCCTTCGCGGTACAGAACCCCGGCGAGTTCGTAGAGAGACTTGTATTCTTTGACCGGTGTCCGTAGGTCATAGGCTGCGCTTTCCGCAAGGAGACCGATGGCTTCGGAGTCCCTTCCACACATGCGTGATGCGATTGATGCGATGTAACTGACTATCGCTCTTTCGTGTACATCCAATGCTCCGGAAGAACGGACAGTAAGTAGAGAGTCCAGGATTGGCTGCGGGTTGCCTTTGTCGATCTCAATGTCAGACCAGACGTAGAGTTTGAAAAGGTCGTCATCGCTTAGATTTCTGTACAGTTCATTCCTGAAAGAATCCCGTTTCTTGATGTAATCCTGCTTGATGACAGGGTCGTCGGACAATCTCGCCATGTTCCCGTACAAATTGTTGCAGATCTGTAAATATCTCAACATTAGGTGCCTTGGCATGGATTCAGGCTCCAAGTCGTTCATGATGTCCGAAGCCTCCAGAAACATGCCTGAAAGGGTATACCTTGAGGCGATGTCCATCTCCGCATCGATGATCACGTCGTTGCGATGCCGGCCCGATCCGGATCTTTTAGCAGAAGAGAGTTTCTTTCGCGCGTAGAATATGGCAGAGTCGATGTCATATTGGTAATATTCATCGAAAACTCTGTCATAGATTTCGTATTTCAGGCTGTCAGAGATGCCTGGCCTGATTTCCGCTTTTATCGAGTCTATCCGTTCAAGTTTGATTCTTTCATAGATGTCCCTTTCGGCTATTGTTCTGTCGAGGGCTTCAAGCATCCTTTTATTGTCTCCGCCATCTGTTTTGGCGCAACCTTGCGGTATTAGCCCTATGAACGCAATCAGCCAAAAAGCTGCAAGGACCTTAATAATCACGTGTCCCTCTGTGTCTTTTACCCAGTCTGACATCATAATTGTTTTAGTGAGATTTGTGGTTTCCGAAGCGCCAACCGAGTCCGAGCATCAGATTGTTGGGATCGTGGAAATCGTGCAGCTTGTAGCCGATGTGAAGGTAGAACCCTTTATAGATGTCGGTTTTAAGCGCAAGCGTTTGGTAAAAGCCCTTCAACTCGTCTCCCTTGTAGATGACATTACGCCCGAAACCTATGTTTACGGAAAATACCGGCATCACAAACTCCGCCCTAAGTGACAGTCCTATACCAAGTTGTTCGTTAAAAGGCGGACGATAGAACCTGATGTTCCCGTCATCTCCTGTTCCGGCGACATATTCACCGACATTGGCGCTTTCATCGTATTGGATGTCAAGCGACGCACCGGCCCGGAAGAATTTGTTAACTCTGTACAGAGGACTTATGTTTAGCCCGAGAATGCCGAATTTTCCTTCGGCTATGTATGGTGTGTCATTCCAGATCAGTCCCTTGGCTCTTCCGGCTCCATAGACAAGCACATCATAATTTATTTGCTCGGAGAATTTCTTGCCGTTTGCAGATGAATATTCAGTAGCCTTTCCTGTTGTGTTCCGCCGTTGTATGTCTGCTGTGCCAAAACTTCTTGTCACACCTATTCTGCCACCGATAGTGTTCACACCGGCGTTCGGATATGATGTGTTGCCGTTGGAGAAATGAGTAAGATCGACTCCGGCGGAAATCGTCCAGTTTTCAAGCGGTCTCCAGGAAAGCAAGAGTCCGAAATTGATGTAGGCGTTTACCCTTGAGCCGACAACCATATTATATTCATTGGCATAGCTGTGCAGATCAGCGTAGGGGTCATAAGGATGCCAGCCGAAAGAGGCTCCGAAATTCCATTCGTAGTCTAACGAGAGCGTTGGCGAAATCTGTGCGAGCCTTGCGCCTTGGAACACGTAGACAGCCGCGGGATCACCTATTTCCTTATGGTCAAAGAACGTGTTGAAGGCGACCCCAACCCCTTGATACGCGGTCGGATATAATTTCCCAAAATGGCTGGATGAAGGGAATGAAAATGAATATTGCATATGTGCCGAACCGCTCTTGTCCAAACGTTTCCCAAGCTCGTTCTCCCCTCTGAAGAAGCTATGCGTTGGCAAAAGGTAAGAAGGTCGGACATTGATTCCAACGTGATGTGAGAATCTCAATGAATCAACATCGCGTGCATCAGTGACTTGTGTGCCTCTGATTGCCGGCAGGATACCAACGGCCAGCATTATGAATATTCTCGATCTCATCTTCTCTCTTTTGTCAGTAAATAAAAGCCATCAGGCGACGTTGATCTCATTTTGCCGTTTATCGTGAATATTGAACCGGTCTTTTTGTTCCTTATCCGCAGATTGTAATCGACTTCGTAAGAGTCGATACCCCATAACATTCGATAGTACAGTTTCTCCGTGCTGGCAGGAGGGAAAGACATGTTGGCCATCTTGTCGCTTTCGTAGGGATACTCAAACGTTGTCGTACAGCTGTATGCCACTTTCGCACCGCTGAAAGTCAGAGACTTGTCCTCAAATAGAGCCCCGTCAGGCACCGGGACTTCGAAATCATTGCCCTGATAACCGAGGTTGGAGTCATTCGTGAAGCTTACGCTCCTTGCGGCACCTGCGAACACACCTTTGCTGATGAATAGAGTATCGGCACCATTGTTAATGAATGTCATCGGTCCCCATCCGGTTATGACTTCACCCTCGTTCGTCAAACATATTAAACCATCGTAAGAAATGTCCACAAACTCGTAGCCGGAAGAGGCTGGCTGCCTGACCAGCACGGAATCTTCTTCGTAATTATTTGAAATGAATATTGTGATGTCGTTTTCAGTGCCTGAAAAATTGGGTTGCAAAACCAGCGTCAGCTCCTTATTTCCTGTTTTTTTGTAAAACATGGTGAAATTGTCACCTGACACTTTTATCATGCCATCGTCGGTCGTCTCAATAAAAGAGGAACTGCCAGTCCAATCATAGGCAACACCGTTGGCCTTTATTGTGGACACTCTCCAATCATCAGCCTTGAAGTGTACTTTGATCGTGCCGCCTTCCTCAGGGGCGATGAAATCCCGCGATGATGGCCCGATGTGGCTGACAAAAGCCTCCGGGTTGCATCCGCAAATCACAATTGAGGCGCACAGCACAATGAATATGCCTGCAGCCGTCCTTTTGAATATGTTTCCTATAGTCCGGTTTTTCATACGTAAATAATTAAA
>DCCQ01000096.1 GCA_002314195.1 Bacteroidales bacterium UBA1077
CTTAAATAATTGGAGGATATGAAGATGCGAAAGATGATATTGTTGGCGTTTGCCGCACTTGCGGTGGCTTCCTGCACACGTGGTCTAGATGAGCCTGCCGTCATTGGCGGCGATGAGATACGTTTTGTGGTGGGGGATTTTCCCGCGTTCGGAGGTCCCGGGACTCGCGTTGTGGGCACTGAGGACTCCGGCAAGACGGAGTGGGCCGCGGGGGATGAACTGCTGGTGGTGCTTGACAATAACAGTTATGGTACTCAGTATGCTACTGTTACGTACAATGGGAACGGTTGGGAGCTTACAAAAGGTAAGTTGGTTTACAAAGAAGGCGACCCTGCATACGTGCCTCATGTATATTATGCCCCTGGTTACGAATGGGGTTCTGATGGCAAGTTGGCATTGAAAGAAGGCAAGGTTGCAGGGATGGATGAATGCATTGAGGGTTCAGGAAAGATTACCGGTGATGGCCAAGAGATAACTGTCTCTTTTTCCAATGCGAAGCGTGGCTATTCACGTCTGCGCATCGCTACCATTCCGGACGTGGATGTCGCTGTCTCGGTTCAATACTTTACCCCGGCGGGCTCTGCTTCTGAGAGTTCGACTACGTACACCATGCATTCTGATGACAAGGGCAATGCCTACCTTTATGGCATCTTTGACAATAATGCGACTGTGTCCGTGAAGTATGGCAATGCTGTTTTGGCCAGCTATACTTTTGGAAAGGCTTCCGAGGGTGGCAAGAGCTACGTCCTGGATGCGACTGTCGTCTCGCTGGAGGGGATGAGTTCAGAGGAGATTGACGCTGTCGTTTCGAACATTGCAAGTGAAGTGGATGCCGGCAAGACAAGGTTCAACTTGCTTCTTGATCCTTATGCAGGTGAGCCGGTATTTGAGGGGATACATTATGGACTTATGGAAGCAGGGTATCGCAGTATAGACTTGACCTTGATGGGGTGTAAGACGATACCTTCAAAAGCATTTTATAGTTGGAAGATGCTGAAATCTGTGACTCTTCCGGATGTGACAGAAATCGGTGAATCTGCTTTTGCTGGTTGCAGTTGGCTTGAGAAAGTTGTCTTCGGCACTCCTCTTACAAAAGTGTATGGAATTTCTTCTGAAACCTCTGAGGGGGGTGTTTTTGAAGGAGTAGAAACTTCGGTGTATACTGATCTGGTTTTGTCAGGCGAACAGAATCAGATGTCCTTCAGCCAGGTCGAGTGGGAAGATGTCTGGACTGCTGTTGACGGCCAGCCTTATAAGGGAAGTTCTGAACACATGAAGAGGCAATTCCTCGGCTACACGTTCAAGTCTGTGACCTGCGGCAACTAGACGCATTAGTTAGGGTAATGTTATTTTAAACTATCCCACCACCCGTCCCCGCTTCACCCCACCCAATCCCTGACCCCATCGGTCGCTGAGCTTGTCGAAGCGCCCGATCCCACCGAAACGCCCACCCAAATGGCTCGACAAGCTCACCATCCGTTCCCTGAGCCCACCGAAGTGCGCCGACCTCCTGCCATCGTTCCTCATCGGCCCCTGACCCCACCGAAGCACCCGTTCCCACTGGTCACTGAGCCTGTCGAAGTGGCCTTGCCTGCCGAAACGTCCGCTTCCTTGCGGTCAAAATCACCTGTTTTGCAAACCAAGCTCACGTGGATGTGCTCCTGATTGCATTTTGAAGCCGTTCACCGTGCTCGACCCTATCCCCGAAAGAGGGGGTCAGCCACACCACCATGCCTCTCACCCCTCTACACCCCATCTTCCCGTGCCCGTGGTCTGAACTACGAATATAGATCGTTCCTGTTTTGTACTCAGAATAGTGCATGATTCTGTTCTGTGGTCTGCGCAATGTAAAACATGAGATCCTGTTTTGCTAATCCCTAGCCCAGTCGGTCGCTGAGTTCGTCGAAGCGCCCGCCCTCACCGAACCACCCGCCCGAATGGTTCGACAAGCTCACCACCCGGTCGCTGAGCTCATCGAAGTGCCCGACCCCACCGAAGCCTTGATGCACCCGAAAGCCCAGGTGGTTCGGCAAACTCACCATCCGGGGGTTGTGCCTGCCGATAAATTCACCACTCGGTAGAGGCGCGCTGCTTCTCCCGCCCGTTGTCTCACGACCTCTTCCCGAAAATGGACTCAAGCACTCCTTGGGGCACGAGGGTGACACGGCTTAGGGATGAAAGAGAAAATGTCTTTTTGTCGCCCCACAGTTTTTGGGCGACCGCAAGCCTTTCCTCAAGGCTGGCCCTTGACGCTGAGGCCTTCCCGAACATATTCATAAACAATTCTTTGCCTTCGGATCTCAATTCGCTCTCCTTCGCTACTCTGAGATATTCACGAGAACATTCCATGTCGATTTCCGCCTCTGTCTTCTTGCTTTGGCTCATAAAAGCGATGAACACTTTGGGTGATTTGAACAATCGTTCGACTCTTGCCCGGTCAACATAGCACCTTGGGAGAATCAGGCCTTCCTCATTGAACAGCCAATCCTCAGGAATCTTCAACCTTGTGTGGAATGTGGCTCTTCTCTCTCTTACCGACAATTCGCCGACTGGACGACCACCCGCCATGTGTCCTTTAAAGAAGATGTCTCCCGGACCACCGACATATTCCCAAGGCATGCCAGGATAGCCTGCCGCTATCGCGTTCCGATAGACATACATGAATTTGTTCATCAACTCGCGCTCGGTCCTTATCTCATCGTTACCCACCATAATCGCACCGTTGGTACTGTGCCTTTTATCCGCCGCCCAAATGATCAACCGCCTCCTGAGCTCCCGCGCGAATCGTTCCCGATCCCAAGCCGTCCCGCTCACGATCGAATGCACGTGAGTCGTCATGACCTGCTGGACCAGAATCCTCACATTGTATGAATATGCCAGTATCGCGATCATATTCATTGCCGCTATTTTATCCTGCCTCGTGTCGAACAGGCTGTTGACTGAGGTTCCGTCTGAATACACATGCGAGCAGTCATCCACCGCCTTGTCCACCCACCCTCCACCATTTATCTTGCCGTTCCCTCCTTCAGAACCGCTCATCAATTCCTCTGCCTTTCCGCCTCTGACTTCCACATGGCCTCTCCCTCCAATTGTGGCCTTTTCATCTCTTTGGATTGGAACACTTGTCTCGCCCTCCGGACTTTTCCCGTGACCCTCTAGGCCTTTTGCCTTGCCGTTCCTTTGAAGGGTCTTTGTTAGTACGTCTATTTCTTCGGGATGGCTCAACGCATGATAGTCTCTTGCCATGCCGTTATCCAGAAAGTTCTTTTCTTCGAAGCCATTCGACACAGGATTGTCTCTTGTCTTAATGTTCCCTTGAAAGGTCTTTTTCTGCCCGTCCATTTCTTCGGGGGCATTCGACACATAGTAGTCGTAGAAGTTAGCCATAGTTCAGTACTCTTTGTAAAAGCCGCGTTATGAGAGCGAAAGCTCCGACCTTGTTTCTCGTGCAAAGGTCGCAATCATTATCCGTTGAATCAATTATTCCACGGCTAAGTTGTGTGTCCGTACTTAGACACGTCTGTGGGGCCGTTTTCATGGACAAGGCAGATTACTTTTTTGTGAAGAATGTTGTCTGCTGAATAAGATTATGTGTGTTTCATTTCTGCGGCTTCTTTTGCTTTTGCAGGTTCCGTAGCCACAATTAGCCAACTTCAATCCTTGTCTTGCTCCCCCTGTCCTACTCCCTGCACCCACCGATGCTCCCGCTTACAGCCAGTTTTAGGAATTCATCAAGGTGTCCGTTTCTCTCGTTCGGCCACCAAGCCAGTAGGAAGACCATCCGAAGCACCTGCTCCTTGCGGCCAAAGTCTCTTGTTTCACAAATATCGCGCACGGAGATGTGCTTCAGATTGCGTTCAGAAACTGATCGTTGTGCTTGACCCTATCCTTGGAAGAGGGGGTCATCCACGCCAATCGGCCTCTCGTACCTCTACAAACCATCTATTTGTGTCCGCGGTTCGCACAATTGAAGGACCGAGACTCCCAACCATGGTCAACCTCGTTTGTGGGGATGAGTTTTTGTCGCAGTGACGTGATCTGCATTGATTGTGACAGGCATTGGATAAAATTGGACCGCAATTGAGAGTGGCATAGGAAAGAATTTTTTGCAGGAATATTCACAAATAATTAACTTTGCGGTCGAAATTATTGCGCATCAATCTTTTGAAGTCCAAACCATAAGGATTACCCAAGTTGAGGCGGGAATTAAACGATTGACAAATTCATTACATATTTTATGGCAACAACAGCAGATTTTAAGAACGGCCTTTATATCAGCTACAACGGCAAGCCTTGCCAGGTAGTCTATTTCCAGCACGTTAAGCCTGGAAAGGGTCCGGCATTCGTGAAGACAAAACTTCGCAACCTTGAGAACGGAAGGATCCTTGAGAACACTTTCACAGCGGGTATGAAGATCGATGTCATCAACGTCGAGAGACGTCCTTACCAGTTCCTTTACTCTGACGAGGACGGATTCAACTTCATGCACGAGGAGACCTACGAGCAGATCCACCTGCCTCATGATGTCGTCGAGAACGCTGACCTCATGAAGGAAGGACAGCATGTCGAGATGATGTTCGTCACCGAGCCTGAGGAGAAGTGCCTTACCTGTGAGCTCCCTACCTACGTCACCCTTGAGGTGACCTACACCGAGCCAGCTGTGAAGGGCAACACCGCCTCCACCAGCGCTTTGAAGGAGTGCACCCTTGAGACCGGCGCCAAGATCATGGTCCCTCTCTTCATCAATCAGGGCGACAAGATCACCGTCAACACCACCGACCGCTCCTACGGTCAGAGAGTGTAATCTCTTTGCAAGGGGCTATTTTGATTTGTTTGTTTGAAAGTTAAGATCAGACTCTTTTCCTGCTTCTCACCTCGGCAATCCGAACAAGTTCGATTGCAGTCGGTTCGGGCGTTGTGTTGAAAGTGAAAAACTTCAGATTCGACCTCTGGAAGGTGGCGGTGCTGTCTGTCTGAAGACGCGGGAAGATAATGAAGGATTTTTCAAAGAGCATTAATACAAATCTGAACAGTTTCTGAAAGCAAGTGATTTTGACGATCGCTTGACAGAATTTTGAGGCCGGGCAAAGTCCCGGCTTTCTTTGTCTGACAAATGACTCGCAATTGAGCCGTCCGTTTTTGTTTCCATACTTTAAACAGTTTGTCAACCGTTTGCTTTGATGCGAACCAGGGTCACGCGAAGATCTCTTGAAGAGGGGTAAGAGGCCTATAGGTGTGGATGATACCTGCTTCCGTGAACGGGGGCAGCCACGGTGAACGCCGTCATGGCAGAGCGAGAGGCACAATTGCTGTGGACGTGGTTTGTATAATGGCTTTCGGCGAAAGCCCTCGTCCTTTACAGACTCCGAGATCGGGTGATAAGATTCAGATATTTGAGATTGACTCGTGGACCTGTTCCAGAAGCCATCCGGGTGTGGAGGTGGCGCCGCAGATCCCGACCTTGTCTCCATCTGAAAACCATTCCTGCTTCAGCTCCGAGGGCTCTGAGATATGGTATGTGTGCGGATTCCTTGACTTGCAAAGATCGAAAAGCACCTTCCCGTTGGAACTGGATGAGCCTGACACAAAGATGACTACGTCGTGTTTAAGAGCGAATTCGGCAAGTTCCTCATGCCGTGTGGCCACCTGCGAACAGATTGTTTGGTGAACAGTAAGGTTGGCAGGGGCTGATGGCGCATTACTGGCGGTGGCAACTGAATTCTCCGCTACTGACGATTGTTGGACCTGCTTGAGCATCCGTCTTGATGGTCCGTCATTCTGGGACGTTTGTAAGGCTTGTCCTGATGTTTCGTTACGTCCGCCGCCCTGGGGGACTGGGCGTTGGGCCGGCTGGGATATGAGCTGGCCACGGTGTCGGAGCGCCTCCGACAGCACCCTGCATATCTCTGAATATTCCACCGGACTCTTGGTGGTCTGCGAGAAAATCTCCAACGGCCGGTCTGTCTTGATGGAGCCGCTTTCAAGAGCGGACAGCAGCATCGGCATATTCTCGATCACGACAGCGTCGCCATCTACTTGTCCCAACAGCCCCAGCACCTCGGCGTGACCGATCTTTCCGAATATGATGATCTGCCCTCCGGCCGGCTTGACCCTCTCGTAGGCCTCTCTGATGTTTTTTTGCAGTTTCAAAACCACCGGACAAGTGCAGTCAATCACCTTAAGGCCAAGCCCCTGGGCCAATGAATATGTCTGCGGCGGCTCGCCGTGCGCCCTTATCAGCAATGTCTTCAATGACGGTTCGGGAATATTCATGAGCCCTTCCTTGTCGATTGTGACAAGCCCTTTTTCGCCGAGTCTCCGCAGCTCCGCCTCATTGTGTACTATGTCGCCAAGAGAGTACAGTGTCTTGCCGGGAAATTCCTCCAGGAACTTCTCGGCCCGGCTGATAGCCCTGATCACGCCTCCACAGAAGCCGGAATGCTTCTCAATCTCGACCTGAAGGTTCATGGCTCTATTCAAGGATTCCGAAACGGCCTTGCGCCAACCCTTGGAACCAGACAAGTTCCTCGTGCAGGTTCATGTCGGAGTTGTCCAGAACGAAAGCGTCGGCGGCCCTGGAAAGAGGGGAGACCTCGCGATGCGAATCAATGTAGTCCCTTTCCCGCAGGTTCTTCATCACCTCCTCCATCATCGGCTCCTGACCTTTGGCTTTCATCTCATCGAAGCGCCTGCGCGCCCTGACATCGTCGCTGGCCGTCATGAATATCTTCACCTCGGCATCCGGGAACACGGTCGTACCTATGTCCCTGCCGTCCATCACGACTTTTTTCCGACGCCCGAAAGCATGGAGACGCTCGTCGACATATTCCCTGACAAACGGAATCGCCGAAATCGGACTGACATGGCCGGAAACCTCCAGCGTGCGGATCTCTTTCTCTATGCTCCTGTCTCCGATGAACGTGCCCTCCGCCTTGAAATCGAGAGCCAGTTCCGGTAACGCCGCCCTGAGGCCAACCTCGTCAATGGCTCCGTCTTCACTGATAAAGCCTTTCTCTATGGCGAACAGGGTCACCCCCCGATAAAGGGCTCCAGAGTCAAGATAAAGGAATCCGTAATGTTCCGCTATCAGTTTGGCAAGTGTGCTCTTGCCTGTAGATGAATAGCCGTCGATGGCTACGATGATGTCAGGTAGTTTCATACGGCAAAAATATCAAATTTTATGTAAAATTCCTTTTCATTTCCCAAAGAAAGAATTTTGTCCGATATTTGTATTACGGATTGTTTTGTGCAATCTATGAATTGTGACCAGGAATTCTTCTGAAACCGAAATGATTTTACGAAGAAAAATAGTTTACATGATGAAGAAGGATTAAGACGTATTTCTATGAAGATATTGATTGTAGATGACGAGAGGGCCATCAGAAACTCTCTTAAGGAAATCTTGAGTGACGAGGGCTATGATGTGGATGTCGCCGAGGACGGAACAACAGCCTTGGCGATGGTTGATAAGGAAAAGTACAATGTGATTTTCTGCGACATCAAGATGCCGGGAATGGATGGCACGGAGGTATTGGAAAAGATGGTCGCTGAGGGCATTGATTCGGCAATTGTTATGATTTCCGGCCACGGGGACATCGAGACAGCCGTAGAGTGCATCAAGAAGGGCGCCTTCGATTTCATCCAGAAGCCGTTGGATCTTAACAGGATCCTTATCACCATCAAGAACGCCTCCGAGAAGGCGACCATCATTTCCGAGAACAAGAGTCTTAAAAAGAAAGTTTACGGACAACGGATGATAGGGGAGTCCGAACCGATTCAGCACGTGCGCGACATCATCTCGAAAGTCGCTCCGACGGATGCCCGTGTGCTGATTGTCGGTCCTAACGGATCCGGTAAGGAACTTGTGGCCAGAAGCCTTCACGAACAGAGCGCCCGCAGCGCTATGCCTTACATCGAGGTGAACTGCGCGGCCATCCCTTCGGAACTGATTGAGAGCGAGTTGTTCGGACATGAGAAAGGGGCGTTCACCTCGGCCATCAAGCAGCACAAAGGCAAGTTCGAGCAGGCTGACGGCGGAACCCTCTTCCTGGATGAGATCGGGGACATGAGCCTTGCCGCCCAGGCAAAGGTCCTGCGTGTCCTTCAGGAGAAGAAACTCTCAAGGGTCGGCAGTGACAAGGACATAGTCGTGGACGTGAGGGTCGTCGCCGCCACCAACAAGAACCTTCAGGACGAGATCGCCAAAGGCAATTTCAGGGAAGACCTTTACCACCGTCTCAGCGTGATCGTGATCAAGGTTCCATCCTTGGATGAGAGAAAGTCAGACATTCCTCTGCTTATGGAATATTTTGTCAATCAGATCAGTACTGAATCCGGTATGCCTGTAAAAACATTTTCTCCCGAGGCAATCAAGTTGCTTCAGGAGAAATCATGGACCGGAAACATCAGAGAACTCCGCAATGTCGTCGAGCGTCTGATGATCCTTGGAGGCAATCCTGTCAGCGGGCAGGATGTAAAAGATTACGTGAGTCCGATTCAATAGCCTTCTTCAACGTAGGATCCACGTTGAGGTACATCTTGTAGAAGGCGTTCTCACCGAGTTTGGAATACCGCCCGACAAGGGCACGGAGTTGTGGGAGGAGATATTCAGAAGTCTCTTCCCATTCTTTTTGCGTGCAGGTGATGCCGTCTTTAGAGGAGGCATATTCACGGAATGCGGACGGAATATTCATTTTGTCCAGGAATATTCCGAGTTCGCTGTCGTTGTCAATTTCCGAGAGACGGCTCTTGTACTTGTCGAACATCGCCGAGGCGAACCTCATCTGTGTCGCTTTCTTGTTGCAGGCGATGAAGAATTTGGAGGCTCTTGTGGTGTCCACAGGCACGAACACGTCAGGGATGATTCCGCCTCCACCATAGACCGTTCTGCCGGCGACTGTCTTGTAGGCTGCGGTGGAGTCCACCTTGATGCTGTCAGCATCGTACATCTCACCGTCTGCGTAGCGCTTGTAGATGTCGTACTGGTAGTCTTCTGAATATGGTTTCTGGATGCACCGTCCGGAAGGCGTGTAGAACCTTGCGACTGTCAGGCGCACTCCGGAACCGTCGCTGAAATAGACCGGCTCCTGCACGAGCCCCTTGCCGAATGAGCGCCTTCCGATGATGAGACCTCTGTCGTTGTCCTGAATGGCTCCCGCGAATATCTCGCTGGACGAGGCCGTGGACTCGTTGATCAGTACGGTCAGATCAACGTCCTGGAGGATTCCCTTGCCGTCAGCCTTGTAGTCGTCCTTCTTGCGGTGGAGACCCTGCATATAGACGATCTCGTCACCTTTCTTGAGGAACATATCGCATAGCAGCAGAGCCTGGTCGAAATAGCCTCCGGTGTTGTCACGCAGGTCGAAGATCAGTTTCTTCATTCCTTTCCCGAGCAGATCAATACTGGCTTGTGAGAATTCTGAATATGTCGTCCTGGAGAATTTGGAGAGCTTGATGTAGCCTGTCGTGTCGTTGATCATAAACGAAGCGTCCACGCAGTGCATCGGAATCTTGCCTCTGGTGATTTCAAACGGAATTGTCTCGCTGCCTCTGCCAACTGTGACGGTGACCTTGGTTCCGGCGGGGCCTTTCATCCTGCGTACCATACTGTCCTGTGGAAATTTCACTCCGGCGATGTCCTTGTCACCTACTTTCAGGATCCGGTCTCCTTTCTGAAGCCCTACTTTCTCGGATGGCCCTCCCGGTATGACTTCCAGCACAATCGCTGTGTCATTCGGAACATTAAACTGAATGCCGATTCCATCGAAATTGCCGGCGAGATCCGTCTCCGCCTCTGTCAGTTCAACCGGAGGCATATAGACTGAATGAGGATCCAGTTCGGCCAACGCCGCAGTGATCGCAGCGTCTGTGACTTTCCCGACATTGATCGTGTCAACATAGTTCTTGTCGATCTGGTCAAGGATCAGATTCAGTTTGCGCCAGTCTTGGTTCTGCACGCGGAGCATATTCCTTTTCTGGGAATATGCGTTGTAGGCCAGCACAATCAGCGCACCCACGACTATTCCCATAATGGCGATCCAGATGGAAGATATTCGTTTCATCCTAATCTATCTTTTCAACTTTGATTCCAGCCTTGCGGAGCAGGTCAATCCCGTCCGTGAGGCGATATTCATCCTTGTAGACGACTCTTTTTATGCCGGCCTGTATGATTAGTTTCGAGCATTCTATGCATGGCGAGGCTGTCACGTAAAGAGTGGCTCCCAGGCTGCTGTTCCCTGACTTTGCCACTTTTGTGATCGCGTTCGCTTCAGCATGGAGAACGTAAGGCTTTGTGACACCGTTCTCGTCTTCGCAGACATTTTCAAACCCGGACGGCGTACCGTTGTAGCCGTCCGAGATGATCATCCTGTCCTTGACCAGTATCGCCCCCACCTGCCGTCTTTTGCAGTAGGAGTTCCTGGCCCAGATTTCGGCCATCTCAAGGTATCGCTGGTCAAATTTTTCCATGTCTTACTTCCTTTGGTAGAGGTATCTCTTGATGCTGCGCTTAGGTGTCCTTTCAAAGTCCTCAGGCATGAACTCGATTTTCTTGATCTGAGCGTAGTTGGGAATCTCCTTGTTGATTTCCGGGAGCTGCCCTTTCAGTGTCTTCTCAAGATCTTCACGGTTCATACCGTCAAGCTCGGCCTGATGGTAGTCCGGGTAAACCAAGGCTGTCAGGCCGCCGTTGTCCTCAATGACAAGCGAGTCAACCACATAGGCGAATGAATTGATTACAGATTCAAGTTCCTCAGGATAGATGTTCTGACCGTTAGGGCCGAGAATCATGCACTTGGAGCGTCCTCTGATGTAAAGGAAACCTTCCTTGTCGATGACACCCATGTCTCCGGTCCTGAGCCAACCGTCCTCTGTGAAGAGGTCTTTGGTAGCATCTTCGTTCTTGAAATAGCCCAAGGCTGTGTTCGGTCCGTGAACCTGAATCTCTCCCTCAATGTTTTCAGGGTCGGAAGAGTCAATCCTTATCTCCATGTTCAGCGCGGCCTTCCCACATGAGTAGAGCCTCTTGTCGTTGTAGTGGGCGTAGGTGATGATAGGGGCACACTCTGTCATTCCGTAGCCTACAGTGTAAGGGAACGCGATGTCCCAGAAGAACTTCTCGATCTCTTTGTTGAATGCCGCGCCTCCCATGATGACCTCTATGAAGTTGCCGCCGAAAGCGTTCACGAGCTCTCCGCAGATTTTCTTCTGGATCATCTTGTCTATGACCGGAACCTTCAGCAAGGTCTTGATAGTTCCTTTCTCAACAAGCTTCTGGATCTTGGACTTGTAAACTTTCTCGATGATCAGAGGCACGGCGATGATGATGTTCGGCTTGACCTCTGCGAGTGCCTGCATGATGATCTTCGGACTTGGAACCCTGGTCAGGAAATGTACGTGCGCGCCTATGCACATCTCGAAGAGGAATTCGAACATCATTCCGTACATGTGGGCGGAAGGAAGCATCGCGACCACATTGGTGTGGTTGTCCAGTTCGCTGAGGACGTGCTTGGCGAACTGGATGTTCGAGCATATCGCCCTGTAAGGAATCATCACTCCTTTCGAAAAACCGGAACTTCCTGAGGTGTAGTTGATCAAAGCCAGTTCGTTGGGGGAGTCCTTGTAGTAATTGAGGTCTTCCGGCTCGAAACTGTTCGGGTGGCGTTTGCCGAAATATTCATTCATATGCTCCCTGGCCTCGGTGATGCGAGGTACCTTTGAATATAGGAGCTGGAACGTGTTGATGCGTACCACGGCGAACAGCCCAGGCATCTCATCAGCGCTCAAACCTTCCCAGACCACATCGTCAACGAAGAGAACCTTTGCCTCGGAGTGATTCACGAGGTAATGAATATTCCCGGGCTTGAATTCGTGAAGGATCGGCACCGGCACGGCTCCGTAGGTCATCGTGGCCAGAAAGCTGACCGCCCAGTTCACCTGGTTGCGCGCGCAGATAGCCACTTTGTCACCCTTGTGCAGGAAGCATTTCTCGAAAGCGATGTGAAGTTTCTCGATACGTCTTGCCACATCCCTGTAACATAGGCTGACTCCTTGATAGTTGGATAGAGCCAACCTGTCCCAATTTTTCCTGAAGCTGTCCTCCAGAAGTTTGTTCACTGATTCGAATTTGAATTCGCTCATGATGTTCGTTTTTATTTCCCGGACTTGAAGGTTCTCTCCTTTCCGTCATAGCAAACAGCGCTGAACCCTTTGTCCGTAATCTCAACCTTACTGTCCGGCCGGATCATCTTGTTGCCTTCGCCTTTGACCAGAACCTCTCCGCCTGTGAACGGAAAGACCAAGGTCTGGGCCGATGTCCTGACCACCCAGAATTTTTTACCATTACCTTCCAGAAGCTCAGGAAGGCTTTTTATAGTCTCATCGGCTGTTATTCCCTTCCATGAAGGGACCTGCTTCCCGTGCAGGTCATAATAGCCTACGGTGTTGTCGTTGTGCAGAACCATTGCCGTGTAGCCCTTGGCTCCGGTGAAATCATACACGGCGGGACCTGCCGCAATTATCTTGCCTGTCTCGACAGGAAATCCCGAGACGAAACGTCCGAGCCTGTCAATCAGGTACATCTGAGATCCAGCCGCGAACAGGTACTGGATCTTCCCGTTATTGTAGTAATCGACTTCCTGGACATAGCCGCAAATCTTCGACTTGAACGGCACCCCCCAGACATCCTTGCCGTTCTCGTCTTGCAGGCATATTGACAGATGACTGTTCTGGTAGATGGTGTTGGTCTTTCCGGTCGCGCAGTTAAGCACCTTGAACGGCCCCGAAGGAACAGTCACGGTAGTGTCTCTGGCTGATGACAGAGCCACGGTCCCTTTGCTGACCTCGACCCTGTCAAGACTGAAGTCCAGGTATATCTGTCCGTTTTCCGACACGGCGGAAAGTGTGACGGGAACGTAAGCCGCACCTTTCAGGATATTCCTGCATCCTTTTGCCATCATCGGGCTGAAATTCACGTCAAGTTGGTTCGGATCCTCGCTGAGGGAATGGTAGATCCAGGCCACGCAATTCTTCTGCGGCAGCCGTTCCAGGCCTTCCGACTTCATCCGGACAGACAATGTCTCTTTCAGAAAATCCGCCTCGGAATATTTTGCCACGCAGTCGGCCGCCCCGATGACAATCCACTTGCCCACCACCGCGCATGCGGTCTCTTCCTCTGCCTTGAAAACATCCCCGAACACTGTCCCGGTGAATCCGGCGCATGACATGCCATCAGCAATTTTTGGGGAAAGTTTCGCGCCTGGCCTTAACATCAGAACTTGGCGAATTTTCTCGTCCATGTGCAGAGTGATTACAGCAATCTCTTTTACATCCAGACTCTTGACCCATTCCTCCGCATTCATTCCGATCTCTTTTCTCTGTTGAGCGAGTGTGGATTCGTATTTGTCAAGACGACTTTGGGAATCCAGATGAGTCCTATAGGCCTTCAGATACGAGGTGATGTTGCCTATGGGAATGTCGATGATGAAATCCACATTTCCAGGCACGGCCTCCGCGATTTCTACAGGAGCCGTGCCAGCATGACTGAGCACATTCAGATAGTAGGAAGGCTCATTGTTGTAGAGCAGGGAGCCGTGCATTGTGACCCTGGACGCTGAACGCCTGGTGATGTCGAATGATGTCCACTCTGCCAGTTCTTTCACAAATCCGTATGATGCTCTATGTTTCTTGGCAAGAACCAGATTCAGGATATTCCCGCTGTAGGCATTTGACATGAAGATCATGTCTTCTCCGGTCGCGGCGGATGCGATTTCCGCGAATCCTTTGGCTTCCAGAATGCTATGCCCTTCCCTCAGATGCCGTATGGACGAATTTATGATTGTCTCAGAAGTTGAGATCATGAGCATGTTTCCGTTGATTCTTGCCTGCAGCCCGGAAGAGTCCGCCGCGTCAAGCAGGTCACGAAGGTCTTGTGTCGTGTCCGCGATGGCCTTTTCCGCTTCCAGTATCAGGAGCGGCGGCATGTCTTTGCTGTAGTGCACCGACATGATGGCCGGCGACCTTTTCAGCGCGCCGTACTGCCGTGAAGTGATCTTGTTGAATTTGCCGGATGCCAATTCACCGAAAACCGACAGGGTGTCGCCTAAAATTTCGCAGGCATGCCCGAAATTCTTGAAGCAGAAGACTATGGCCGCGTCAGACGGAACCGCGGCTATCAGTTGGTCCTTCTCAAGCAACCTCGTGCCGTCGATCTTTGCGGAGCTGCTCCCTGCACTTGAATATAACTTCGTGACGGCGAAGGCGATCCCTGCGACGAGAACCACCGCAACGACAATCAGTATGGTCAAAGTTTTCTTGTTCATCTGTGAATATTATTGAGCGACGAACAAATATACGATGTTGCCGACCTGTCTGGCCGGAGCTGAGGCGGAGGCCGAGAACCTTGACAGCCTGGCTGCTCGTATCGCAAAGTCCCTCAGGCATTTGTCCTCAGATGAGACCCCGTCCTGGATTTTGGCGTTCAGAACTTTTCCGGAAGGGTCCACTGTGATGATCACTGTGACATAGCCGGCCCCAAGGCATTTATACGCTGGGATGGAAAGTTTGCTGGCCTTCCTGCCGTCAAGTTCATAGGAGACCACGGACGGACCTTTGTACGAAGAACTTTTGCGCTCTTCCTTTCTGGGTTCCGGCTTGCTGACAGAGGCGTAGTCATCATCCGGCTCATCGAGTTTCGGGCCGTTTTTCAGATCCTGAGCCAGTTTCTCCGCATCTTTGTAGAGTTCCTCCGCATCGGTGTTGCGGTCATCCTTGAGCGCGCCCCTGTCCACCGCGACATTTCTTACCGGAACTCCGGCAGCCGCCGCAAGCATTCTGTCTATCCTCTCGCTGACCTCTTCCTTAAGATTCTTCTCCGCCTGTTCTTTTTCAACTTTTTCCTGCTTGGAGAAGTCAAGCACGAAAGTGTTCTCGCGTTTGATGGCCGATGATATCTGGCAGACAAGCAACACGATAATCACCATCAAATGAAATATGATGGTGATGTAAAGTCCTGCCCTGTCGTCGCTCTTCATAGCATCAATGAATATTCTGTCCTCGGACCGGTCCCCCGGTCTCAGTCAGCGTTTTTCTGTTCCTTTTCTCTTAGAGATTTTTCGATTGTCGCCGAGATGATGTCGATGGCCACCTTGTTGTGCCCTCCCTGCGGAATGATGATGTCAGCGTAGCGTTTGCTCGGCTCTATAAACTGAAGGTACATCGGCTTGACTGTCTTGGTGTACCGCTCAATGACGGTCTCAACTGTCTTGCCCCTTTCCAGGATGTCCCTGGCCATCACCCTCATCAGACGGTCGTCGTCATCAGCATCCACGAATATCTTGATGTCCATCTGATCCCGCAACTCCTTGCAGGTGAACACCAGGATGCCTTCGATGATGATGACCTCCGCCGGTTCGACAGTGACTGTCTCAGTCTTGGATCTTGAACAGGTGATGTAGGAATATACCGGCTGCTCTATGGACTTTCCGTTCTTAAGGTCCTTGAGCTGGCTGCATAGAAGCCTGAAGTCTATGGCGTCTGGATGGTCGAAATTGATCTGCTGCCTCTCCTCCAGCGGAAGATGGCTGGAATCCTTGTAGTAGGAGTCTTGAGGAATCACCACTACCTTTTCCTTCAGCTTTTCGGTTATCGCATTGACGACTGTGGTCTTTCCGGAGCCTGAACCACCGGCTATTCCGATCACTAGCATATTCGTTGTTTTTTAGAATTCAGCGTTCTTTGGAGTTCTCGGGAACGGTATGACGTCACGGATGTTCGCCATGCCGGTGACGAAAAGCAGCAGCCTTTCGAATCCGAGTCCGAATCCGCTGTGAGGCACGGTTCCGTACCTGCGGGTGTCGATGTACCATTCGAGGTTCTTGCGGCTCATCTTCAGCTCGTCGATTCTTTGCTCCAGTTTCTCCAGTGAGGCCTCCCTCTCTGAGCCACCTATGATCTCGCCGATCTTCGGGAACAGCACGTCCATTCCGCGCACAGTCCTTCCGTCCTCGTTCTGTTTCATGTAGAAAGCCTTGATGTCCTTAGGGAAATCCGTGAGGATCACAGGCTTGCCGAAGTGTTTCTCTACCAGATAGCGCTCATGCTCGCTCTGGAAATCAGTTCCCCAGTGTACAGGGTACTCGAATTTTGTGCCGTTCTTCACTGCATCCTCCAGAATCTCTACGGCCTCTGTGTAGGTCACTCTCTGGAACGCTATTCCAAGGACACTCTTCAGTCTTTCTATAAGTTCGTCGTCGTACTTGTCGTTGAGGAACTTCAGGTCGTCCGCGCAGTTGTCGAGGGCATACTGCACAAGGTACTTGACAAACTCTTCGGCCAGAACCATATTGTCGTTGATGTCGTAGAACGCCATCTCCGGCTCGATCATCCAGAATTCAGCGAGATGCCTTGGTGTGTTTGAGTTCTCCGCCCTGAATGTCGGTCCGAAAGTGTAGATCTCACCGACAGCCGTGGCTCCGAGCTCTCCCTCCAACTGACCGCTTACGGTAAGGCTGGTCTTCTTTCCGAAGAAGTCCTTGCTGAAATCTACTTTCCCGTTCTCTTTCTTTGGCACATTCTCAAGATTGAGTGTCGTCACTTGGAACATGTCTCCTGCTCCCTCAGCGTCAGACTCAGTGATCAGTGGTGTGTTAAGGTAAACGAACCCCTTGTCATTGAAGAACTTGTGGATTGCAAACGCCATTGCGTGGCGGATTCTCAGCACCGCCCCGAACGTGTTTGTCCTCGGGCGGAGATGAGCCACCGTGCGCAGGTACTCAAGGGAGGTGTTCTTTTTCTGCAGAGGATACCTTACCGGATCACACTCGCCAAGAACCTCGATTTCCTTGGCTTGGATTTCAACGGCCTGCCCACTGCCCACAGACTCGATCAAGTCTCCGGTCACACTGATGCTGGCTCCGGTGGTGATCCTCGCGATGAGTGCCTCATCGAAGTTGGCCATGTCGGCCACTATCTGAATATTGTTTACCGTCGAGCCATCGTTAAGAGCGATGAACTTGATCTGTTTGTTACCTCTTTTGGTTCTGACCCAACCTTTGGCGAGAACTTCCTGTCCCGGTGCCGCCTTCAGAAGATCCTTCACTTTGCTCCTCGTTACCATATTTTTAAGACATTTGATTCAATCTCACAAAGGTAGTATAAAAATCAAAAAAAAGAAAGGGACTAACCGTCAGGCCAGTCCCTCTCTCAAATATTTCAAGAATGATTACTTGTTCTCCGCCTTTCTGGCAGCGTACATTATCTTGAGGGCGGAGCAGCGTCTGAGTTCCTGCTTAACGTCCGTCACGATACCCATTCTTGCGTCCTCATCTGCCTTGATAGAGACCTGCATCAACTGGCGGTCAGCCTCGCTCATCGCGTCGCGTTCGGCGGCGATGAAGTCACGGATGTCGTTCGTTGTCTTGAAAGAGTCATTCAGCTGGATACGCGCCTCGGTACCATACTGGCTCTGATATTGAGCGGTAGGGGAACCGATGTAGATATATGATGCCAAATCCTTTCTCTCAAGTTTCGCCACTTCCGTAGCTTCAGGAAGTCTTACCCTGACCTTGACTTCCGTGGAACGGAGCTGTGAGGTCACCATGAAGAAGAACAGGAACATGAACACGATGTCTGAGCTGGTTCCCAACTCCGGCATTTCTTTTTTACCGCTTCTTTTAAAATTAGGCATTGTCTTTTCCTCCTGTTTTACTTTTTGGTGACATCCTTAGGCTCTGCCTCGGAAATGTTCTGTGGAATCGCTTCCCTGACAATCTTCTGCTGTTCTTCAGTGAGGAAGGCGTAGGCCTTTCCGTAATTCTGTTTGCAGAAGTCGTCACGGACTTCATTGATAGCCTTCACGAGTTCGTTCTGAACGGCGATGTAGGCTCTGTAACTTGTTCCACGGTCGTTCTGAAGTGAGATGACTCCCTTGGAAACCGGGTATTCACCGTAGCCCTCTATCGTCTTCATCTCCCTCTCCGGAAGGTTAGGATCATTGTTAGGGTTGGTGATGAATTCCTTGATTTTGTCCTTGAGCTGGCTAACATCCATAAGCTGGTCACCGGCAAACAGTCTGTCGGAAGAGTTGATCTTCACGATGATGATGTTACGCTTGTTGACCTTCGTGTCTTCCGTCTTCTGATTCTGATCAGGCATAGGAGGGAGACGGCGCTGCAGACCTGACTGCTGATCCATTGTGGACGTCATCAGGAAGTAGCAGAGCAGAAGGAACGCGATATCGGCTGTCGATTGTGTGTTCAGTCCCGGTGTTTTTCTTGCCATAGCTAGATGTTATTTGTTGTTGATAGCGTCTCTGACTGCGCCTACGATGATGGAGATTATTGCTGCACCACCAAGTACATAGACCAGAAGAAGCATTGTGTCAGTTAGTTTCAGCCATTGTGTGCTTGGCTGTGTCTTGACATTGAGTGCCGGTGCGCCCGATGAGAGCACATAGGCCAGAACAACCAAGGCTGCGATTCCAACCACCACACCGGCGGCCTTGAGCAGATTCTTAGGGTTGTTCTTACCAGCGATGAATATCGCGAGTCCAATCCAGATAACTACTGCCGCAAAGAAGAGGAAGTAAGTGTATCTGAGAAGGAGGTCAACGGACGAGCCTCCATTGACGAAGGCTAAGATTCCGAAGACGATCCCAAGGAGTCCCAATACCCATCCGGTTATTTTGAATATCTTATTCATTATAATCAGATTCTAAAAATTGTCGCTACAAATTATTTCTTCTGGTTCTTGGCAAGAACGTCAACGAGATCGATGGAAGCATTCTCCATGTCTATAGAGAGAGCATCGATTCTGGAAAGAATATAGTTGTAGAACACCTGGAGAATCATGGCGACGATAAGACCACCGACGGTGGTGATAAGGGCCACCTTCATACCTCCGGCAACGATGTTAGGTGAAATGTCACCAGCGGCCTCGATGGCATCGAAGGCCTGTACCATACCGATTACAGTTCCCAAGAATCCGAGAGAAGGAGCAAGGGCGATGAACAGGGCGATCCATGAAAGGTTGTTCTCCATAAGGCTCATCTGAACTCCACCGGCAGAGGTGATTCTCTTTTCAACTACATCAAGACCTTCATCATAGTGGTTGAGACCATCGTAGAAGATGCTGGCTACAGGACCCTTGGTGTCACGGCAAACTGCTTTGGCCTTCTCAACGCCACCCTGAGCGAGAGCAGCCTCAACGTTCTTAAGGAGCTTCTTGGTGTTTGTCTTTGAGAATGAGAGGTAAAGGATTCTCTCGATTGCGAGGGCAAGACCGATGATGAGGCAGATGAGAATCATGGACATGAAGCCCGGACCTCCCTGGATGAAGTAGGTCTTGATCTGCTGGTGCATAGGAACGTCCTCGCCGGTACCCTTGAGGAGATCCTCAGCGGACATTGGCTGAGCAGCGGCGGTCTCAACTTGCTCTGTTGCGGCTGCGTTGTCAGCGGCTGGCTGATCCTGAGCGGATGCGATGTTTGCAGTGAAGGTGAGAACACCTGCTACTGCCAAAAACATGAAAAACTTTTTCATAACTGTTTTTGTGTGTTTAATTTAAATTGATAATGTATAAATAGTTATCTTTTCCTGTGGCTTTGGGACGGCGCAAAACCGTCTAAAAAACCGTTGCAATTTACTAAATTATTTCCAATTGGCAATAATTATAGGGAAATTTCTCCTTGCAGATTGTTGGCGAGCATGGACTTCACACATTCGTTGTCTGAGGTCCTGCCCATCAGGTAGAACAGTTTCGCGAGCGCGCTTTCTGTCGTGATGTCGGCTCCGGAGACCACCCCGGCCTTCTCCAAGGCTTTCCCGGTGGCGTAGATGTCCATATTGACTGTGCCGGACAGACACTGTGTCACATTCATCAATACTTTCCCCATCCCGGAGGCTTCCTTCACGATGTCCAGGAACCATTGCTTTGACGGAGCGTTGCCTGAACCATAGGTCTCGATGATGGCCGCGCGGATGTCGGGACCGCAAAGGAAATATCTCATGACCTGCGGGGTGATGCCTGGATGCACTTTCAGAATGGAGACTCTTGTGTCAAGTCTGGTGCTGATCCTCAAAGGCTCGTCCCAGACCGCCGGCTTGCGGATGACATTGTCATTGTACTTTATGCTGATTCCGGCCTCGGCCAGCGGCGGGCAGTTCGGGGATCTGAACGCGCTGAAATCCTCGGAACTGATCTTGACGCTGCGATTGCCTCTCAATAATTTTGAATTGAAGAATATGCAGACTTCCGGCACGCGCGGGTGACCGTCTTGATCCTTGGCGGAGGCTATCTCGACGGCGGAAATCAGATTTTCTTTCCCGTCCGTGCGCGGGACCCCGATCGGAAGCTGGCTTCCGGTGAAAACCACAGGCTTGGCGATATTCTCCAGCATGAAGCTGAGCGCCGAAGCCGAATAGGCCATGGTGTCGGTCCCGTGCAGGACGACAAATCCGTCATAGTCATCGTACCTTTTCTGGATCAGAGACGCAAGCGACTGCCAAAAGGAAGGTTCGACATCCGAAGAATCGATCAGCGGGTCGAACGTGTAGGCGTCGATGCGGAGGGCGAACTTTTTCAGTTCCGGCACCTCGTCAAGGATTTGCCTGAAGTCGAACGGCTTGAGTGTCAGATCTGTGGAATCCTGTTTCATCCCGATCGTGCCGCCTGTGTAAATCATCAGTATAGAAGATCTTCTCATATTCCGAAAAGAGTTTTTACGTTGTTGGTGGTGATTTCCGCGACCTCTTCTACCGTCAAGCCTTTCAGTTCGGCTATCTTCGCGGCTATCAAGGGAATGTAGGCGCTTTCGTTCCGCGTGCCTCTGTGTGGGACCGGAGTCAGGTAAGGCGCGTCGGTCTCAAGCACGATTCTCTCAAGCGGGACATTTCTGACCACATCAGCCAATCCGGCGTTTTTGAACGTCACCACGCCTCCGACACCGATGCGCCAGTCTCCGAGTTTTTGTATTTCAAGGTAGGACTCCAGACTGCCGCTGTAGGCATGCATATTCCCTCTCAAACCTTTGTGCCTGCGAAGAATCTCCAGAAAGTCGCCCATCGCGTCGCGGAGGTGGATGTTGACCGGAAGATCCCTTTCCGAGGCGAAATCAAGCTGCCATTCCAAGGCTTCCTTCTGTTCCTGCGCGAACTCTTTCCCTTCATGGTAGTCAAGGCCTATCTCGCCGACAGCCACTACTTTGCGTCCTGTCTTTGCTTCCCACTCGTCGAGAAATCCCACCATGGAATCCAATTCCTGACGCCAATCCTTTCCAACTGAGCCTGGATAAAGTCCGATCATTGGGCGTAGCGCCTCCGGGTGCCGGTCCACAAGCGCGAACATCGCCTCACGTTCCGAACCGTCAATGTCTGGCTGGAGCATGAGTCGGATTCCCGCCGCCTGTGCCCTGCCGATGCAGGCATCCTCCTCTCCTGAATAGGCTGCATCACTCAGGTGACAATGTGTGTCTATGAATATCATGGCCCCAAAGATAGTGAAAACCGGCCGAAGAATAAGATGCGACAGTGATTAATTTGAAAGGTTCTTCCGGGGCGAAGGAGCAAGAGGATATAAAAAACAGAAATATTCATAAAATACGTAAATATTTTCAGTTCATACCCCCTTTTTTCCCTTGAAATGACGCAAATTGCGCTGATGCTTCCGGCGATCCGGGAAGTGGATTGATGGTGGCCTGGTGCGTCTTGGGATATGAAATGGCGATCGCCTGCCCGCAAGAATTGGACATATGAATATGACTGTTTGACTATGTTTGGGAATATGGAGGTTACATTTGAGGAGAGGGCCGCGCTTTGCGCCCTCAACAGGATTTTTGGATTCGAGCCTAGGATAGGTCTGAGGCTTGTGGAGACTTTGGGCAGTGCTGTGGCTGTCTTTAATGAGCCTGGTGAGGTGGCCGGAACATTGGGCGTGTGTTCAAGGCTCAAGTACGCTCCGCTGATCACAGGCAGCGCCTTTGAATCGGCGGCGATGGAGTTGGAGTGGCTGGAGAGGGAGGGGGGCGCTTTCCTTGGAATAGGGGAGGAGGGCTATCCGGCTCTTCTCATGGAGTGCGATGACCCTCCTATCGGACTTTATTATAAAGGTGTGTCTCGTCCTCGGGATGTCTTCGAAGGGATTCCGCAGATTGCCGTTGTCGGCACGAGAGGATTGACTTGCTATGGAAAGGATTGGTGTCACAGGATAGTGGAGTCGATGTCTAAATCCAGGATCAAACCTTTGATTGTCAGTGGCTTGGCGTTAGGGGTGGATGTCGCCGCCCATAGGACGGCGCTGGATTGCGGTCTTCCGACTGTGGCGGTGATGGCCACCGGGATAGACGATTTGTATCCGTTCCGGAACAAAGATGTCGGTGAGAGGATAGCGTCGACTCCGGGTTGCGCCTTGGTCACGGATTACCCTCCAGGCACGGCGGCAGTGAGGCTCAACTTCCTGCGCCGCAACAGGATAATCGCTGGAATATGCAGGGCCACGATTCTCGTTGAGTCCAAAATCAGGGGCGGCGGCATGATGACGGCCCGTCTGGCGGCTTCTTATGGTCGGGATGTTTACGCATTGCCCGGCAGGATTGACGATCCGGTCTCCCAAGGCTGCAATCTGCTCATCAGGGAGAACGTGGCCGAGCAGATAGGGGATCTCGGCGAGTTGATGGCCAAACTTGGGTTGGGACAGACTGACCTGAACCTCAAATCGGATTTCAAGGCTCAGGTGGAATCATATTACAGAGGACAATTGCCTGATGATGAATATGAAGATGTCGTCAAATTGGCTTCGTTGATAAAATCTCGGCGAGGCGTGTCCATAGACGAGTTGTGCCAAAAACTGAAATGGACCTACAGCCGTGTCACCAGGCTCGCCACAATCCTTGAATGTGACGGATTCATCACGGTTGATCTTCTCCAGCACTGCTGCGCGAAAAAGTAGGGATGCCGAGGCGCGGTGCCGGCCGTTAAACAACCAGCATGGCGTCTCCGTAAGGGCCGAAGCGGTAGCCTTCGTCGAGGGCGACCTGATAGGCATTCATGATGTGGTCGAAGCCACCGAAGGCGGCCACGGCCATAAGCATGGTTGACTCCGGAAGGTGGAAGTTGGAGACCACTGCGTCAGGCACCGAGAACTCGTAAGGAGGGAAGATGAACTTGTTCGTCCAACCGTCGTAAGGCTTGACCTCGTGTGTGGTGGTCACATAGGTCTCGAGTCCCCTGAGCACGGTGGTGCCCACGGCCAGAACCTTGTGGCCTCCGTTCTTGGCCTTATTGATGATCTGGCATGCCTCGTCGGTTATGATGAGCCTTTCCGAGTCCATCCTGTGCTTGGACAGATCCTCCACATCAACCCTGCGGAACTGCCCTATGCCCATGTGCTCGGTGATGAAGGCTTTGTTGATGTCCTTGAGAATCATCATGTTGAATAATTCCCGGCTGAAATGCGTGCCTGCGGCCGGAACCGCCACCGCACCCTCGTTCTTCGCGAAGATCGTCTGGTAGTTCTCATTGTCCTCAGGGGAGATCTTTGACTTGACCCATTTCGGGACAGGAATCTCTCCGAGTCCGAAGAGTGATTTCTTGAATTCTTCGTAAGGCCCGTCGTAGAGGAAACGCAGGGTGCGCCCTCTGGACGTGGTGTTATCGATGACCTCGGCCACAAGGCTCTGATCATCACCGAAGTAAAGTTTGTTGCCGATTCTGATTTTCCTGGCCGGATCCACGATCACATCCCAAAGGTGCTGTTCACGGTTGAGCTCCCTGAGGAGGAACACCATGATGTCGGCTCCGGTCTTCTCTTTCTTGCCGTAAAGACGAGCCGGGAACACCTTTGTGTCGTTGAACACGAAAGCGTCTCCTTTGCCGAAATAGTCTATGATGTTTTTGAATATCTTGTGTTCTATCTCGCCGGTGTCCTTGTGGACAACCATCAGCCTGCATTCGTCACGCCATCTGGTAGGCTCCTGAGCCACACGCTCCTTCGGAAGAAGGAATTGGAATTGTGAAAGTTTCATATTCGATAACAATCATTACAGTCAATCTTATAATATACGTCATCGGCGCACGAAAAGTTTCACAATCCGTTAATATCCTATATCCTGGCCTCCCGGAACACTTCCACGATGGACGGATAGGTGTTTTTCAGGTAGGGAGAGAGACCGGATCTGGCGACCCATGCGGCCTTTGTGATGTCCTCGTCCCGTTGAGGTGTCAGGTTCACCGGATCGGTGTAGAGCATGTCGTACCACCACGTGTGCTTGAGATGCCATATTCCGTCACGGCGGTAGCAGTGGTCGGTGATGCAGATGAGTCCCCTTGGTTCCAGTTCGCCCACGCCGGTCTCTTCCTGGACTTCCCTCAGGGCGGTCACGCGGATGTCCTCTCCTGCTTCCTGATGGCCTTTGGGCAGGTCCCACAGCCCGTTACGGCTTATCAGAAGCACGTCCTCCCTCCGGTTTGACACCAATCCTCCGGCGGCGTTGACCTCCTTGAACCTGAAGCAGAATTCCCGGTAGGTGTTTTCAATGTTTTCCGTAGGAATGTAGATTCTTGCCAGGGTCTCCGATGTCTCGAACATGTTCACAAGGGCCGTGATGTCCGGATTGTCTCCGAGGTGGAGTTCGACAGAGTTCGGATCCGCCAGCGCCTGCTCGTCCGGCGAGCAGATGATCATGCATCTCTTCTCAAGGTAAATCTTGTGCATCCCGTGAATATTGGAGTAAAACTATTATCTTTGTAAGTTAGGAAGTTGTATTTGGCGGCTTCCATGTGCAAAGTTAACAATCATTTTCAATGAATATGGAAAACGTGGACAGAAAACTGGCTTCTGAACTTCTTGGGATAAAAGCCGTGTTGCTTCGGCCGGATGAGCCTTTCACTTGGGCTTCAGGTTGGCATTCACCTATTTACTGCGATAACCGCAGGATTCTTTCCGATCCGGAACTGCGTTCGAAGGTCGCCGGTTGGCTTGCGGAGGCGGCGTTGAAGGAGTGCCCTGAGGCCGGGATTGTGGCCGGAGTGGCCACCGGGGCGATCGCCCACGGAGTGCTGGCCGCCGACAGGATGGGGAAGCCGTTTGTCTATGTGCGTCCTAAACCGAAGGATCACGGGACCGGCTCGCAGATAGAAGGTGTCCTTCCGAAAGGCTCCAAGGTGGTTGTGATCGAGGATCTCATCTCGACCGGGATGAGCAGTCTTGCGGCGGTGAAGGCCTTGCGTGACGCCGGCGCCGAGGTGCTGGGAATGGTAGCCATATTCACTTATGGATTTGACATTGCCGCCAGGCGCTTCGAGGAGGAGGGCGTCAAATTGAAGACTCTCTCATGCTATGACGCCCTGATAGAGGAGGCCACGGCCACAGGATATGTCAAGGAGTCGGATGTCGAGGTTTTGCGCCAGTGGAGGCGGAACCCGTCGGAATGGAACAAATAACGGATAGATATGGCTACGGAAATAAAGAGCAAACACGGCTTGGTCTCAAAACAGCCGTTCGAACTGTACATGGCCTTTGTGGACATGCGTAATTTCCTTCAGTTCCTCCCGGAGGAGAAAAGAGGGGAAATCGAGGCAGACTACGACACAATCTCGGCGACGGTTCAGGGATTCAAGATCGGAGTGATGATCAAGAATCGGACTCCGTACTCTTGTATAGAGTTCATCGACAACGGGGCTCCGTTCCAGTTCGGCGGTTCGCTTCATTTCGACGCTGTGCCGAGCGATCCATCCAAGACGGATTTTTACATCGAGTTCCACGCTGAGTTGAATCTGATGATGAAGATGATGCTTGGCGGAAAGATCCGCGAGGCCATGGACAAGATGGTGGACGGTCTTGTTGCGATGTCCGAGGGCAGGATGCCTGACGGCATCGATGAGGAGGCCATCCGCAAGATGAAAGAGAAACTTGGCGGAAACCAGTAGATGCGGAGTCTGGACGACATTCAGCTTCATGACATTCTGACCAGGGCGATAGGGCGGGACAGAGCCGGAGTCGCCTTGGAGGCTTTCCGTCAGCCGGCTTCGGTGTCCGTCCGCGTCAATCCTTTCAAGGTGTGTGAACCGGAAAGGTTCGCAAAGGAACAGTTCATGACGGAGATTCAAAAGGTTCCTTGGAGCCCTTACGGGTTCATGCTCGGGGAAAGACCTAAATTCACGTTGGATCCATTGTTCCACTGTGGGTGCTATTATGTGCAGGACTCGTCGGCGATGGTCGCCGGGAACATATTCAGAGATATGCTCCCGAAAATTGAGGATTGTTCCCGACCTGTCAGGGTCCTGGATTTGTGCGCCGCGCCAGGAGGTAAGAGCTCGGATTTGGCGGCGTCGCTGCGTCATGCTTTCGGTGACGATTTCATCCTTGTCTCCAATGAGGTTATGCGCTCCAGGGTTTCCGTTCTGGCCGACAACATGGCGTTGTGGGGTGATCCTAATGTGGTTGTCACAAGCGTGGATCCAAAAGCGTTCTCGAGGCTTGAGGGTTTTTTCGACATAATCGTGGCCGATGTCCCTTGCTCGGGCGAGGGAATGTTCCGCAAGGATGCCAAGGCTGTCGAGGACTGGTCTGAAAGCGTGGTTAATCTCTGCTCCACAAGGCAGAAAAGAATCCTTGCCGATGTCTGGCCAGCGCTCCACGGTGGCGGAATCATGATATATTCCACCTGCACCTTCGAGGAGGCGGAGAATGACGCTGTGATGGAATGGGCCGCGGACGAGCTTGGCGGCGGATTTTATGAATATGACTATTCTTCTCTGGAGGGTGTGGTTCCCACACGGACCGGAGGGTTGCTTGTCCCTGGATTCGTGAAGGGCGAGGGGCAGTTCATATCGTCCTTGGTTAAGAACACCGGCGGGGGAAGGTGCAGGGTTCCTGGAAAACCTGCCGTGGGAGCTGCGGAAAGACGGAAAGGGAATCTGCTCATACATATTCCTGGCTCCATTGTCCGTGAGATCTCCGCGTTGGAGGTGCTGCATCCCGTTCAGGCTGGAGTCGCGAAAGGTGTGGTGAAGGGCCGTGATCTGGTCCCGGCTGCTGACTGGGCTTTGAGTCTGGCTTTTAATGGGGATGATTATCCTGTGGAGGATCTGGACCGCGAGACCGCGCTGAAGTTCCTGCACCGGGACAGCATATTCCTGAAGGACGCTCCGAAAGGATTCGTACTCATGCGTTTCGAGGGACATCCGCTCGGTTTCGTGAAGAACCTCGGCATTCGCTGCAATAACCTGCATCCGCAGGGCCGTAAAATCAAAATGGATGTGTAAGGTGTCGCTTTGTTTTTTTTGTTAATCACATCCTTTAACA
>DCCQ01000039.1 GCA_002314195.1 Bacteroidales bacterium UBA1077
TCTACCATTTCGCCACCCGCGCTTGAAGTGGAATGCAAAGATACTGAATATTTACGAAATTGCAAACAAAATCAGATATGGCCGCAAAAATTAAAAACCATAGCCCAACGAGAAAGCCACGATATTCAAGGACGGCGTTTTCTGGAAGGCGGCATCCAACCTGACTCCGAGGAACTTAGACCCCAGACCGACAGAGAGGCCCGATGGAAGCATGCCAGCGCCGGAAGCACGGTAACCGGCCCTTACGAAGACAACATCGTTGAATCCATACTGGACACCGGCGGAAACCGCGAACTTCCCGGCAAGAAAGCAATCGGCGTCGAGTCCGGCATCCAAGGAATGCTTATCCGCGAAAGCCAGCCCATAACCGGCCGCCAAACGCACAGACGAAGGAATATGGTAGGACGCTCCTGAAGCATCCTTGACGGATGTGCCGAGATTGGCGAATCCTGCGCTGAGGCAGAAGGACTTCCAGCGAAGCATTGCATAGACATCCGATGCGAACACACCAGTGCTCAAGTCGGAGGCAAGCCTCTCTCCGGCATATTTAAGATTGACTCCCAGACTGAGCATCTCAATCACCTTCAGTCCCAAACCGGCGGAGAACAGCATGGCAGAAGTCTTGAAGGTTCCGTTGCGGTTACCATAATCATCAATAACCTCGTACTCGCCGCCGGAATTGTAATTTCCGGCCACAGAAAGACCGAACCTGTCGCCAAACCTCATACCGGCACCAATGTCGAAACCCGAGGTTGTCTTCTGACTCAATGCCGGGGAATATGCCGCGGTCGCGGAGAAACGGTTTTCCGAATATGGGATCACAGCAGGGTTGCGGAACGCAGAGTACGAGATGTCCGCAGTTGGTGCGACGGAAATCCCGGCCATAGCCACGGAAGCGGGATCGTTCCTCTGGCACATCCAACCATACGCGACATCCTGGGCCTGTAAATGGAACACCGGCAAAAGAGCGGCTACGGCCGCGATCAACACTCTCTTCATTCTATCTCTTGACTATAACATAATTATACTCTTCAGCACCCAAACTCAATCCCAGCCTGTACTCTCCCGGAGCAAAAGCGCTCATGTCAATCCTCACCGGATTGAACACGCTGCATGAGACCTTCTCTTCAAGAATGACAGCGCCGGACATGGAGGACAGCCTCACCCTGACGTCAACAGCCGAGGTGCTGCCGGGGCGGATGTTCAAGAAATCACGGACCGGGTTCGGATAGTAGTCAACAGGGTAGCTCTCGTCACGCGCGACAATCCTGAAATCGGTCGATACCTTGGCGCCCATGCGGTCCTTGGCTGTCACGGTGATCACCGCCAAGCCATTCAGCTTTTTAGAGACAACCAGATTGCCGTCACCGCTGATCGAGACATCAGCGACACCGTCCGGAGAGATCTTCACCGAATACTCCAGAGGCTCGTCATCGGGATCAGAGAAAACTCCGTCAAGATAGGCAGACATCTTTCCGTCGCCGGACAAGACAGCATCCTTGATTGGTTCAGAGACCACCGGAGCCTGGTTCTCTTTGACCTGATAGGTGAATTCATATTCAGTCACCCCTCCATACACATCAGTCGCAGTGATCTTTGCTTTCTTGGGTGTGAAATCGGACACAAGCTCACACAGAAGCTCGAAGTTGTAAGCATTCTGTCCTTTGGAGTCCTTGACAAGTTTAGCTCTCCCTTCAAAATCAGCGGTGACTTCGACATTGTCTCCGTCAGGATCCGTGATGATGAACGGAATCGACACGCTCTCCCACTGACGGAACCTGAAATCGCCCTTGTAGGATGTCTCGATGACCGGAGGGTTATTGTAATCCCTTCCGAATTTTGAAAGACCATACCTCATCGAGCCCATAATATCGAGGTATGGTCCCATAGACCTTCCGTAACAGTTTATAAGGCTTGGATTCGCTCCCTTCAGAAGCATATCCTTCAAGTCCTCGTTGGTGAATCCCTCACCGCCGAACTGTGAGAGCAGCAGCGCCAAGGCACCGGAGACGTGAGGACAGGCCATTGAGGTACCATCGTAGCGGTCATAGGATCCCGATGCGATACAACTGTAAATGTTCTCGCCGGGGGCGCAAATGTCCACCCAATCACCGTAATTTGAGAATGATGACAGGCGACCTGTCATTCCTGTCGCACCGACAGCGATCACCGGATCGTATGCGGCCGGCACCCCGTTGGTAATGCCATCGTTTCCAGCCGCGAAGACCACCAGTCCACCTTTCATCGGAGAACCTGGCTTATGATTGCCATCCTTGTCACAGCCGGCATTGTCGATGAAATAGTCAATGGCCGTAGCCATCGAAGATGTTATCCTGTCACGAAGAGCGTACTCTTTCTCATAAGCGGAAAGTTTGCCATCATTATCCAAGTCATAACTGTTGCCCCAACTGTTCTGGCTGATGACAGCACCGTTGTCCGCCCCCCAGACAATTGCTCTCTGGAAACTGGATGCGGCATTGTTTCCCTGAAAAACCTGCGCGCTCATAAGGGTCACACCCTTTTTTCCTGCCGCATAGTCACCTCCGGCTATCCCGGCGAGACCTTTTGAGTTGTTCCGGACTCCGGCGACGATGCCGGCGACATGACATCCGTGGTCGTCAGAGGTGACATTCGAGTTGTTCCGCACGAAGTTCCAATTGCTGCTTCCACAGTTCCACTCCAGATCCTCGTGCTTAAGGTTGATGCCCCCGTCAACCACGCAGACGATGACGGACGGATCTCCTGTCGTGTACTTCCAAGCATCCTCGACGTTTATGCTGTATTTCCCTGAATATTCCCAAAGGTAGGAATATCCAGAGTCATTGGCCGCTCCCTTCCTGCAGATCATGTTGCGCTTTTCGGTAGCCTCCACACCGTCAAGTGAGCCGAGGATTTCCTGGGCCTTCGCAAGAGGCAGCGCGGAATCAAAATCCACGATGTAATACTGGTGGAGACCATATTTCCTGTGCAACGGCTCGTACTCCCCGGCATCAGGGAAAAGGCGTTCGGCATGCTTGAATCCGAGACTCTCCGAGACTTTACCCAGTTGTCCTTCAGCGTTCCTTTCCATAGCGTCCGCGGCATCAGATGTCAGCTTCACGATCACCGAGCCGGGAATATATATTGCCCGGTCGATCTCTTCCTGAGTGTAGGGACGCTGTTCCTGAATGCCGGATGGCTTTGCATCCGTCTTGTCCGGCATCAATGCTTGTCCCGTTTCCGAACAGGAAAAGAAGAAAAGCGAGGAGACTGCAAGCAGCGCGGCCGCAGAAAAACATGATCTTACGTTCATATCTCTTTATTTTGAAAAAAGGGATCCGGACCGCAACACATCCGGATCCCTCAACCTCAAAGGTACAGTTATGTTATCTCAATTTGAGAAGCGAGGCGCGGCCGGACCTCGCGATCCTGGCGTCAACCTTCCTACCCTCATCTTTCGGACATTTTGTGTCTGGAGCGATGGTCATGTTTGAAGGAAGCGCCATGCTGTCGAAGCGTACGCTCTGGCATGCCTTCGGTGCGGAGACACTCTTTATCGCCTTGGTGGCGACGGAAGGGGTCAATGTGGCCGGATTGACAACATAGACGACGTCTCTGAAAGTATACCACTTGCCGTCAGATACACCTTTTCCTAAAATTCCCCAATATGCGGCATATACTTCCGGCCTTTCTTCGGATAGTTTGTAAACCACATTCTCGACCTTGATGGTTTTGTCAGACGACTTGGTAAGAGTTGCGATCTTCCCTGTGTCCTTGTCACCTGTGCAGACATATTTGTCATTGGTTATTCCGGAGAGATAGAACTCGTACTTGCTGCTTGAGGCAAACTTCACGAAATTCAGGGTACACTTGTCATTTTCGGCATCGTATTTCAGAGGAACACCGTCTATGCCAAGGCCGTTTAGCGCGATGGTCTCGTCCGGGAGCGCCTCCGCAAGCACGACATTGTAGGTGGTGTCCGCACCGGTCTTCACAGACTTCGTGCTGAGGGTGTAGCTGCCAAGCCAAGCCTTGTAGGCCGCGGAAGCGTCCTTGACACGAGTCATATCACTGATTGACACCTCATCCCAGTAGTTGCCCTTGCCGGCATTCTCTCCCGCCTGGATCTGCCATGACAGGCTGAATGACTGGAACTTACCAAGAGGGCAAGAACCTGCAGCCACTGTCACATCACCACCCTTCTCAAGCATATATCCTGTAAGGATGACCGAAGGCTCTTCCGTGTTCCATCCGTATGCCGCATAAGACTTGTAATTCTTAGTGAAGATACCTGAAAGGTAAATGTCACATGCGCCATATTTAGAATGGTTCCAAGCCTCTGGAAGTTTCTGTTCCTTGAGGATGAACTTTCCATCAGAGAACTCAGCCTCAACGGAAGAAAGTCCATTATCCTCCTGACCAGGAAGTCCTGCGACATTGTAGGTGCTGCCGCTCGTCTTTTCAGACACAGTCAGAATGGAGCCTCCAACACTCCACCTTCCGATGAAGTCGGCATAAGAGGCTACTGAGACAGGTTCCTTTTTTTCAAACGCAAAAGTCTTGTAGTCTCCTGTAGGAGTTCCGTCAAGGGAAATCCCTGCAGCCACGGCGATGTATCTGCCATATTCTTTCTCTCCAAAACTGTCAGAGGCCGTCGCGCCGTCACTATGCACAAGAATATCGTATATGTCCTCACGGCTAAAGTCCTCCGCATAAAGATCGTACCAGAACGCGAGATCATCGCAGAGAGTCAGAACCGCCTTCTCAGGAGAGTTGCCAAGTTTTGCATATTCATCTTCTGAATAGAGGTAAAGCATATAAGGGACATTCGAACCGCTGACCGTGTTGGTGATGACCTCAGGGTACTTCTTGTCTTCCGGATCAGTGCTGTAGGATAGAGACCACGCAGAGTTTTCCTTGAATTCAACCGTAGAGATGGAGTTGAGGATCATCGTGCATGTCTCCGGCATGCCCTCTTCCTCAGGGAAAACGGAAGAAATGACATAACCGTAGAGGCTCACGTAGGATCCGACTTTTGAAGCCAGTCCAAGTGAAGAGAGCGGAGCCTCAATCACTACTTTCTGCCCCATGGCGGCCGTTATGAAATAAGTGTCAGATTCCTGTTCGAGTTTACCGGAAGTGATCACGTACGCCGGAAATTCCGTCAGCCATCCCAAGTAAGAAGATGTCGGGGCCGTCACACCGGATGTTTCTGACGTGATCTCATACGATGCAACCTCGACAGAGACGACATCGGTCTCCTCGTTGGTCTTCTTCACTCCACTCAACGTTATTTCCTTGCCGACAGGAAGCGCAGAGGTGGTTCCTGTCACATACAGGCAGCTTGTGCCATCTGAAACCACAGCCGAGTTCTCAGAAGTGGCAAGGACAGTCTCCTTGTAAAGGACTACCGGAGTGTTGTCAGCGACGTTCTCCAGCGTGGCGATGTCGGTAGTGACCGTCTCAGTTGGGTACTGGAGCACATAGAGGACCTCCGGGGTCTCTCCGGTGACAATGTTGATGACGTCAACCTCAGCGGAGCGGAACGCCCCGGTCTCGTTGGCCTCGCAGACCAGAGTGTAGACATCGGTATGTGTGGCCTTTGTCTGTGGAGCTACACTGATCCATTTCTGGGTCTTGTCAACATAAAGTTCATAGTCCATGTTTGTGGTCACGGAGACTTTGACCTCTCCGCCGGCCGCCGGCACAGACTTCACATCAGCCTCCGCCGTCAGGACACCGTCCTCGAAGACCAAAGACTTGATGTCGGTCTTGCCGCGGCCGTTGCTTGCATAGACAAAGACTTTTCCGGTGGCGTTCTCATTGTGCTTCACACCGATGTAGCCTGGTGTATCGCCCTTTGGAAGGGTGATCACCCTTGCCTCCCATCCTGTGGTGCAGTTGAGGATGTCAACCTCAACCACGTCTCCCTCTGAAACACCTTTGAGGGAATATGGGTAAGTATATTCATCACCGCCAACAGGCACACCCAGGTCTTTTCGCGCGTCGAAGACCAGATAGAAAGGAAGTTCCTTCTGGATGGTGTAAGCCTCGCCGTTGATGAAGAACGTCACGGTTGTGTCGCCATCTTCAATAGAAATCGTGGATCCTCCAGGGTTGCCCAGTACGGTCACGTCCGTCCAAGTCTCCCCTTTGTCATAGGAAATCTGCCATTTGCCCTCGCTGATGCGAAGTTGAGGAATGGCGGAGTGAACCGGGATCTTGTTGCCGTCCGAATCCAAAAGGGCCTTGCCGTCAACAGCCCAGTAGAACTCTCCATCAACATCGATGACACCTATGGTCGGAGTGTCTCCCTTATCACCTTTCTTTCCGTCAGCGATGACAGCCGTCGTGCCGTCGGAGAAAGTGATCGTGTAGCCGTCATCACCTTGGGTGACAGAGTTGACATAGATCTTTCCTTGAATGGAAGCCACAATTGACTGCATCCCCGGTATGGTGATTTTGTTGATTTCATCCACCTTCTTTTCAAGGGCATCAACCCTCTCGACAAGATCATCGACCTTGTCATAAAGGGAATCGTTGTCAGCGCAGCTGTTTGCCAGTGCCAAGGCAGCGGCAGTGGCGGATACAGCCAACAAAGTTTTGAGTGTTTTCATGATTCCAATAGTTTTTATTATTTTACGATAAGTTTTCTTCCCAACCTTAGTGAGATTTCAGGCATGGCCTCGTAAGGAGTGCAGAGTTCATAGGATTCCTTGAACGCCATCCTCTTGAAATTATTCTTGTCGACCTTAACCCAAGCGCCTTCGGTCTTGCCCAGACTCATCGTCTTGACTGAAGACGTGCCGGACTTGACACCTGTGAGAGGGAATTCGTCAGGCTTGCTCTTGAATGTATAGACACCGCCATCAGGATCGGAGATTGGAACGGCTATGAGTTCCAAACGGTTGAAAGTGAACTCACCACCATCCTGAACTTGGAATTTGTTGCCGGTGAATTTTACGGAACCGTCACTCTGCAAAGTTCCGGTGGCGACATCATAAGCCCCTTTTCCTCCGGATGTGATGTAATACTCCTTACCTCCAGTATAAATGAACTTGCCGACATAGTACAGGTTACAGCCACCCTCATCAGCACCGATGTCCACATTTTCGGCGACAGGCTCGTCATCATTACCGTTAAGGATAATATTTCCGCTTTCGCTGTCGTAAGTCACCTCAGCAGGCTCGAAGAAGTCCTGATCCATCTGCCAGCCCCTCATGTTGATGGTCTGGTCAGCCACCTTCTGAGTGAGAGATATGTCGAATGCACCAGAGTTGATGCTCCAGTTTCCAAGCCACTTCTTGTAGGCGTCAGAGCCGCCTCCGCCAGGATTGTCGCCACTGCCACCCTTCTTGGTGAGAGTCGTAGGCAGAGGTGTCAAGTCCTTGCTGATCCTAAGATATTTGCCATCAGCCGTAGTGGCTATGAACTGAACTCTCTCAAGATCATAGCTTGACCCATCGCTGAAGCTGACACGACCTGCGGCAAGCTTGGCTGTGCTGCCAGAAATAGTTCCGGTAAAGATCACGTACGTTCCAGTGGCGAAGCTTGACTCACCCCAACCTCCGAAGAGCCCAACTGTACACTCACCATAATTTTGAGTCGAGAGGGTTCCGAGTCCATCCTGAGCACGTACCTCAATGCCATTGGTGGCGGCATCGTAAGTGGCGGTGACAGGGAATGATTGTCCCTCGATGCCAGTAATGGTATAGCTGGTCCCCTTATCAAGCGTGGAGATCTTCCAAGTGTCTGTCTCCGCTCCTCTGGTGACAGTCCAATCCCCAAGCCAAGCGTCATAGCCCTCAGCTGAGCCGCCACCGCCTGTAACAGAGAACTCACTGCAGGCATAGTGACCGGTCGCGACACCATCATCGGTGAATCCTATGGCGAAGGCTATGTAGTCTCCTGCATCCATCGGGTCGAAGATCTCAAAGTCGCTATCCTCATAAAGAAGATCAGAGAACTTGATTGTATAGCCAAATTGAGCATAATAATCTATGAGATAAAGGATTTCTTCCTTGACAGATTCGGCGACAACAAAAGAGAAATCGTCCATCTCCAAACCACTCTCCGTAAACTCTGACTTGTCCACGTAGTAGATTGTGTACTTTCCAGATAATGTCGGATCAGCCACATCATTGTAAATGTAGGCTGCCTGTTGACCCTCATAGTCTTTGACTCCGCCATAACGAACAGTCCAGTTGGCATCAGGCCTCATGAATGACACATTGTTCTGAACGACAGTGATCACTCCTGTGTCATGGCCGAGTTTCCATTCGACCTTTCCGGATCTTGATGGATTCTCAGGAGACCCCACAGTCGTGTTTTCAGCAATTGTCACATTCAGGTTGTCCTCTGTGACAGTCACCGTTATCCAGTCCGCGTCCGCCGTGGCCGTAAGCGCATCTTCATACTCATAAGGGAAATCGAACGATGCCCCGACACTTGTCGCCTTGATGTCAGAAGGCTCGAAGCCAGTGCTGTAGAACCCGAACTGATGAACTGTGAAATCAGACTCTGCTCCGTCTGACTTCACTGTGACAGTGGCGTACCTGGACTCATAACTTTCATTCGCCGGAGCGGTGACCGTGACTACATTGCCTTCCACTGAAACCTGGCACCAGTCTTTGTCAACTGCCACTTCAAAAGGAGATTCGGTGATGAACTCAATTGTGCCTTCGCCACCTTTGGCGGGAATCTTAAGATTGTTTTCCTTGACGGATATTGTCTGGTCCTCGGTTCCATCCACCTCCTGCTTGGAGCAGGAAGAGGATGCGATCACAGCCAAGGCCAAAAATATTGCTGAAATTATCTTTTTCATGACAAAGCCTAAATTTATTTACGGGTGAGCGTCTGAAGGTAAGGGAACTGGTTGTTGCCCCATCCGGTGAACTCACCGGCGGACTTACCGCTTGCATCAGTCGCCCAAAGGATGAACGAATCAATCTTCATATCTGTCTTGCCGTTATCGACAAACATAAAGTCACCGGTGTCGAGGTTGCGGACAATCTCCATTCCGTATCCGGTGGTCGTGTCCCAAGTAAGGTTTCCGCCGCCGGAAAGGCTCCATGCGGCAAGCCAGACCGTGTTTGAGCCGTCAGTTCCCAAAGACTGGACATTCATAGTAAGACGACCGCGCGCCCTGTCGTAGCCAAGTGTGACATCATGGTCATCCGGGAGGAAACCACTCATGACATAGCCGGTCATAGCCTCGTCCGGAGTGAGGGAGACATCTGCTGTAAGTTTGCCGTTGTACATACTAAGTTTATAGTCACCCTCGAAATCGGCATAATCAGTATAGTCTTCCGGAAGTTTGCCGTTGAACATAATGGAACCGTTCGTGAGGATATTGTTGTCAGAGTAATAAAACATCTTGTTGATTGTGCATCCGGCAACCTCAACAGGCTCATAGGTCTTGACACCTTCCGGAGTGTACATGAACGGAGCCTCGATAACTATGCGACCTTCCTCATCAACAGATGCATTGGTTTCAGAGGATGCGTTCGGATCGGAATATTTGAAGGTTATCCTGCGGTTGTTGAAATCAACCGTGCCCGTGACCTCAGTCTCGCCGACCTTTCCGTCAATGATGGCGGCGCGCATGCTCGATGCCATGTCCGCAACCTTGGCCATGTATGCCGCAGGAGTCAGATCTGAATCGTAAGGATAAAGGTCATAATGATTGCCGGAACGCTTGCCACGAAGTCCTATCTTCTCCGGGCTGACGCTGGTGATGGTGAACTCAAAGTCACCGCCCTTGGCCTGATACTCGCTCGAGGAAGGAGTGGCGAAGTAGTGAAGAGCGCTGTTGTAGGAGTCGAAAGAAAGCACGGCGCCATTGTCGGTCGTCAGTTTGTAGACGCTCGTGTAGGAATTATCCGGATCCAACTCGCAAGTCGCGGTCACCTCGGACTCGGAGAACACAAGGTGATAGGCGTAGCCGCCTTTTGATTGTTTGGAGCCCGGATAATATTCCATGATCCAACCCTTCTCCGCTGAGACCAGAGTGTTTCTGGCCTGGTCAAGGTAGGCCTGAAGACGCTCGGATGATGACTCCGGGAAAATGTCCGCCTGATCCTTGAGGCATGATTGTGCGGAAAGCAATGAGATTCCGGCAGCCACGAATGCAAATATTCTATTAATTTTCATAATCTGATCACCTGTTTTATCTTACCGTTAAATCATTTAGGTCAACCTTGCCTTGCACCACATCGCTCTGGCGACGGATGATGACGGAGCGGAGCCTGTCAAGGTCTATTGACCATGAATTCTTCATGTAATCCTTGACAATCTGAAGCTTGGCGCTGATCAACTTGGAGGCGTCACTGCCGGCCTCCTCGAGCTGCGCATCCCAATACTCCTGGGTATTCGTCACGTAGATTGACATCATCTCAGCGAAATCCTCCTCGTCAGAATGCTGGGCGTAAGCACTGATGAAGCCGTTTTTAAGATACTCTGTGACATAAGGATCCTCACTCCAGCTGTCCGCCACATAACTGGATCCTGTTATCTGGGCGAAATCCGTCGGATAGTCCTTGGTCTGATTGAGGATGTGAGTGAACTCATGGTGGATCGTCTTGATGTAGTAGCGGTTTAGAGCCTCTGATCCCTGCTTGAGCATGTAACTCAGATAATTCACTCCGGAAAGGAGAACCTTCTTACCTCCCTCAGCTGTTCCAAGAATGTACGTTCCGTTGTTTCGGTACTCGAACTCACCGATGAGGAAGAACATCTTAGGGAAATACTCTCTGGTGAAGTCCACCCCGGCGACCTCATCATAGGTGTCGATGCAGAGATACTTCACAAGGTGAGCCATGATGACAGCCTCGTCATAGTCTGCGGGAACTGTGTAATAGTTCATGTCAGACTCGTTCAGTTCGAAGCGGTACTTGAAGTCAATGTTGTAAGGCTTGACGTAATTGTCATTCAGCCAATTGTCCAATTCAGTCGCGGGAGCCGTCTCAACCTTTATGACACTGTTCGGGTTAAGGTCATCTTTCTGGCAAGCAGAAAACGACAGAACAGAAAAAACTGCGATTGATAGATATGTAATGATTTTTTTCATATTCCTGTCAATTTTTGATTTTAGTTTCTCGGGTTCGGAGTGTATCCGGCGTCCACAACTTTCTTAGGAATCTGTATGGCGCGTCTTTCGTCATCCACCTTCAGGACATCACCAGCGGTGCGAGGATTGCCGTCCGCACCCATGACACGCCTCTGGATCTCGATGCCGTAACGCTTGACATCGAACCACCTGAGTCCTTGGGCATAAGAATCTACCCTCTTGAGGAGCAGGCAAAAGTGAATCATGTTTTCCTGAAGTTCCGAAGGATTCTCAAGGAACGGAGCGTTAAGTTTCTTCTTGACGGTGGAAGCCAATGCCGTTGAATAAGGAATATCCTTCATGAGATTGTTGATCTCCTCGGCGCTGAGGTTCCAATCCGTCTTTGAAATGTTGGACAGCCAAAGGTTCATGTCAGCCACGGCGGAGTCATATTCCTTGAGAAGGATTTTGGCCTCTGCCCTCTCAAGAAGGACCTCATCTGTGGTGAAGGCCGGATAAACCGTTCTGTAGAAACCGATTTGGGCGACAGGATCTGAGAATTCGAACAGGTAAGGCAACTTCCAGAAAGTGGTCTTATCGTGGTTCGAGCCTTGGTAGATATGCATCGGCACAGCGAAGAATGATCTGTTGTCCTTTCCCAAAAGGGTCGCCAGAGCGATTCCGGTCTCGTTTGTGGCAAGGTAATTACCGGCGGCATATTTTGAATATGTTGAATAAGGTCCTGTAAAGCAAAGGCCCATCTTTGAATATGCCGTGATCAGCAGCAGATTTGCAGACAGTGTCGCGTCAATGAAATGGTTGGTGATCACCTCGTCATCCTGAGTCATAGTAGCCTGTGTCCTCCAGTCGCGGAGCATCGTCGACGGAGCGCTTCCCAGACAGGCGTCAGCGTACTTGACAGCCTCCTCGGGTTTCTCGTAGAAGAGATAGAAACGCGTGGCGAAAGCGTAGGCGGCCTTCTGGTTGAAGTGGTACTTAGGCACAGTATAGTAACTGTCGCTGACAAGCGGGAGGGCCTTCTGGAGATCCTGATCGATCTTTGCATAGATTTGAGCCACAGACTCTCTCTCGTACTTAGGGTTAAGGCCTTGCTCAGGAGCGCTCATGTAAGTGACACCGAGTTTCTGATCCGCTGTCGCCTCAGTGTAGGCCTGACAGAACATGTTCACTAGCACGAAATGGCTGTAGGCGCGGCAAAGAAGAGCCTCAGCAAGTTCCGGTTCATAGCCAACGGCATCCGGCCCTGCCATATTATTGATAGCATCTATGGCCTGGTTGGCCGCGGCGATGGCGGAATATGAGGATTGCCAGATGTTCTCCGGATCCTCATTGTCTGTGTCGGTGACATCTTTCCATGCGTAAACCTCATCTATAAAAAGATCCGTATTAGGATTCTCTGTGCCGAAGTCATCGACATTGTCCGAGGAGAACTCGCTGACAAGCAGATAGTCTGTCTCTGGGTAAGCGGACACCAGCAAGGCTCGGATTTTCTCCTGGCTGTCAAGCTCCGTCCTGTTGTCAGGCATTACATCCAGAAACTTGTCGCATGAGACAAGACCGAAAGCGACCGCCGCGATGGTTATTATGGAATATTTGTTTTTCATATATCTTTCCCTCCTGATTAAAGACCGATTTTCAAAGTGAATGTGAACTGTTTAGGAACAGGAACGGCCACACCGCCGGTGTTGAAGAACTCCGGATCCTGACCGTTGAGCTTGCTGTCGGCGTAGATAAGGAACAAGTTGGTCGCCTGAACCTTGAGTGACAGTGAATTAAGTTTAATCTTCTCAATCCACTTCCTCGGGAAGTCGTAAGAAAGCGAGATCTCCTTCATACGGATGAAATCACCTCTGGCGATACGCTCAGTCGAGTAGTTGTAGGCACTGTAAGCCCTACGGAGGTTCGTATCCTGTCTGTTCTGCCATACACTGGCAATGACCGGAACCCTTGTCCTGTTCTCGTCCCCGGAAACAGTCCAACGGTTGGCAAACTCCTTAGGCATGGAATCCAGATCATTGTAGGTGTTGCTGAAGACAGGGTCAAGACGGATAACGTTTCCGAACGAGTAAGTCATGAACACATTGAAACGGAAGCCGTAAAACTCGAAGATATTGCCGAGTGATCCGACATCGGTAGGATCAGCGTTTCCGGAATATTTGAGCCACTTGGAAAGGCCCTCGGCGTCAGAATACTGAAAGTTGATGCCGCTCACAGTCGTTTCGCCAGACTCATTGATGAATGTCGGGAAACCATCAGAGTTAAGACCTTCGAACGGAATGGAGAATATTCCCCTGACAGGATAACCCTCCTGCGCGAATCCATTGCCGGTGATGAGGTCGATGGCGCGCATGGTCGTCTTAAGGTTGGTCACCTCATTGTGAGTATGAGAGTAGATGAAGTTGGTTGTCCATGAGAAGTTCTTCTTCACAATGTTCTTGGTGGTGAGGGAAAGTTCGACACCATTTGATTTCATGGAGGCTATGTTTCCGAGTTTCTCGACCTGACCACCATTACCTTGGGTGTTGACGACACCGATAAGGTCATAGTTGTCACGCGTGAACCAATCGAGGGTGAAGTTGATGCGGTTGTCAATGAAGCCGGTCTCCAGGCCGAGATTCAACTCCTTCTTCTTCTCGTAGGTAAGGTCTGTGTTCGCCAGGTCAGCGATGTAAAGCATTGACTCCTTTACTGATGTGAAAGGCCTCCATGGATTCTTTGAAGAAATCACAACAGCTGAGTTCGTGACATCGGAAGGACCTCTGTCCGCTGTAAGTGAATATGATGCCTTGAGAGAAAGGTGGGAGATAGCATTGAGCGGCTTCATCCATTCCTCCTCATGAAGGTTCCATGCACAGGAAATGTTCCATGTTGGAAGCCAGCGTGCCTGACGGCTCTTTCCGAGTTTGTTGGTACCCTCATAACGGATAGTTCCGTTGAGAGTGTAGCGGCCCATGTAGGAATATGTGCCGTTGGCGAAGAACGCGGCGGAACGGACATGAGTGTTGGTCATGGTATAGTAGTCGCTGTTCTCCTCATTACCCTTCTTGAACACGTTGTAGTTGTAGTTTGGAGTCTCGCCCATGCTGTACTGGATGCCCCACGCGCGGAACCAGGTTCCATGACGCTCGGTGCTGTTGATCTCAGTACCGCCGAACAGGTTGACAATGTGCTTCTGCGCGAATGTCTCACTGTAGTTTGCAGTGGCGCGGAAATCCCAACCGAGCAATGAGTTGTCGGTTCTCTCATAGATGCCACCCTTAGGAAGAACCGAAATCGGCAACGCGTAAGGGTTGTCCGGATCCTTGTAAAGGAATGGGTTGCTGTCCCTGATGGTAGCGGTGTCCATCGCACGATAAGCGAGAGACTGGTTGGAATCATCAAGAATATTATGCTCCTGAGATGAAACCGTGTACTTGACAGCAGTGAGAGCACTGAGTTCCAATTGTTTGAAAGGTTTGGCCTTCAATTCTCCTTGAATACGCACGTCCGTGACACCGAGATCTATGTAGTTGTTGTCCAGTTCATGCAAGATGTTGAACGGAGCATAGTTCCTGGTGTAGAACTCGTTGGCGTCAAGCGCACGGGAGGTGTTGAGCGCATAGGAGTAAGGGTTGATGTCAAAGTCTCGTTTCACTTCTCCTGAGACTACATCCATTGTCTGGCCAAGGGTTCCAGGCGCGCGCTGCTTACGGAAAGAAGCGTTGCTGATGAGGTTGAACGAGAATATGTCGTGGAACTTGAATGTCGTGTTGAGGTTCCCGGTGTAACGGGAAACGGAACTCTGCTGGGTCCAACCCGGGTCCTGCATCACTGAAAGCGACGCATAATAGGTTGCATTCTCAGATCCTCCCGAGGCGCTCAACGAATGGTTGCTCTGGATGGCATTGCTGAAAAGCACGTCGAACCAGTCGGTGTTCCTGTACTCCGCGGCCCGCAGGTACTCCGCCCTGGCAGCAGCCGTGTTGGCGAGACCGAACTTGCCGGAAGTCTTGTCATACTGGCCGATCAATTGGTACATCTTTCCATAGACTCCGCTGTCTGAGGCGTTGGCCAAAGAGGCATAGTTAAGATAGCCCTTCTGCTGGAGTTCCTGGTAGATTTCCATCTGATCCTGAGAGTTCATTATGTTGAACGTGCTGTAAGACGGCTTGAGCCTTGTCGTGAATTCTCCTGTGTAATTGAGCCTGAACGATCCCGCGCGGCCCTTCTTGGTCGTCACGACAATAACGCCGGCCATAGCCCTCGCTCCGTAGATTGATGTCGCGGAGCCATCTTTCAGGATGTCGAACGACTCGATGTCATCGGAGTTGAGCCCGGCAATCGCGGAAGAGATAAGCGTGGAAGCGTCACCTGAGGAAAGCTGGTCGGCACTGACATCCACAACATCCTCCATGATCACGCCATCGACAACCCAAAGCGGCTTTGATGAGCCGTAAATGGAAGTGGCGCCACGCACACGGATCTTAGGAGCCGTTCCGAAAGTTCCTGACACATTCTGGACGGACACACCGGCCACACGTCCTTCAAGGGAGCGACTGACATCGGTGAGACCATCAATCTTCGCCGATTCCGCGTCCAGTTTGGCGGTGGAACCAGTGAAAAGACGACGGTCCATTTTCTGCATACCTGTGACCACAACCCCTTCAAGAACCTGGGAGTCCGGGGTCAAGGCCACGTTGATTGTGGTCTTGCCTTTGACGGCCACCTCTTTCTGCTCATATCCCATTGACGAGAAGATGAGCGTACCGTCGCTTGGCACGGGGATTGAATAACGTCCGTCGGCATCGCTGCTTCCTCCCTTAGAGGAGCCTTTGACCTGGCAGAACGCAAATGGAATAGGTTCACCCGTTGAAGCATCGGTAACGACACCGGACACAGAAATGTTCTGCGCCGTCATAGTGACAGCCAAGAACAGGGAGATCACTACGAGAAAAAATCTGTTTTTTTTCATCAATACTTCGTTTTATATAACATTTACACTACTGACTCAAAGAATAAGTTCACCCACCCAAGGTTCACTATATTCATATAATAAAATTGATTCTAAGGCTCACTGTTATGGGGGAATAGTGTGAGGCCGGCTAGGAATCCGATGTAAATATTGCAATTATTTCTTTCAATTACAAATTCATGTCAGATGCCTTCTGATTAACCTTTTTGACCATTTCCAGCCAACATCATTACAAATTCTAAGCGTTCCTCGCCATGTATTAAAATCTGACTTTCAGGTAAATCATTTTAAGATTTATAATCATTATTTTCAAAAAAAAATATCTGGAGAGGAACTACTGGACAGATTGTCCGCTGTTCCTCTCCAGAATACACTAACCCATATATGGGCTACCTGCCATACTTTTTGAATACTTTGTTGATCAATACCGTCTTGTCCGCCTGATTCTCCAGAAAGGATGCTTTCAGTGACTTTATGTCATTGGTGTAATACCCAAGGTTGGCGCAGATGTCGGAGCGCCTTATGCCACCGGCCTCCAATTCCGAGAAGATCTGCGGCTTGAACCAGTACTCCAGCCCGTCAGCATGATTCTTTCCGTAACGCTCTTTCATCAAAGCGTTCTCCATGTAATAAGCCCACATCTCTCCGACCTCGCAAAAACCCGCGTTCTCTCCGCTGCCTGTGCCATAGCAATCCCCTGTGGAGATGTATGACGTGAGAATGTAAGTGGCGTACTTCCGCCAATAATCCGTACCGGCCTTGCTGAAATGACTGGCATGGGCCATCTCATGCACTGTGGTTGAGTACAATGCGGCATAGTCTCCGTTCTTGTCCTTTGAGCCTATGGTGATGTCAGGCGCGAACAGGCGCACAATAGAGACATACTTTCCGATGTACTTACTGACCAGCTTGTTGTCAAGCAAAGCGCCGTGATGCATCATCAGAGTGCTGGATGGTCTGAGAATATTCAGAATCCAGAACCGCAGATTCTTCGGCGGCATGGTCACGCCCGAGGCCTGACACTTTTTGTAATAGTCGTAGGCCGCGTTGTTGACAACACACCTGCGGAACAGCGTGGCGTCAGAATTCTTGTCCACGTTGTAGTCTTTGCCCGCTGATGACCCTTTTCCGATTGAGGAGATAGACGCCGGGATAAGAATCAGGTTCAAACCGATGGAGAATCCAACTTTGTTCTTGAAGCAGATCCGGTAGCGCGGCTTTGCCGAGAACTTTCTGGAGAACGCATAGTTGCCGTTCTCATCCGTGTAGGTGGTCGCGATCTTGACAAAAACATTGGCAACCATCTTGACTCCGGCGACACCGACTGTTTTCCTGCTCTTCAGGTTGTCATCGACAATCGTGATTCTTCCCGATGGTTTGGACCTGGCCCTCGTGACAGGTTCGAGCAGCGCGGCGTTGTCCGTGATTTCGAAAGCCTTTCTCTCAACCGCATCCATGTCAAGGCCTTCCAGTCCCCTGGTGGCAACGCCGTCATCAGGGATGAAACATTCGTCAAGAACCTCGTGACGGATTCCATCCGGAAAATCAAAGTCCTGAGGCACCACCGCGTACTGCCATGTTATCTCATCATCCGGCACTGACGGGTCATGATAATAGTCTCCGTCACGTACTATCTCACAGTCCATCGGATGGTCGAACATCTCCAGTCCGAGATCCGAAAGGCGGTTCAGTTCAAGAGTGTCCTTAGGCAGGAAGCGGACATAGTAGTCTGTCGCGCTGACATCCACGGCCCCCCTTGTCGGGTACAAAGCCGCCAAAGCCTTGCCCACATTTGCCACGGAATAGGGATTCTCAAGCCTGCGTCCCAATTCAATCATGTCATGAGCCACAACCTCCATACTTTCCTTTGTGCTGACAGGATCGACCTCCACCGGAGATCCACCCTCCTTGCTGCACGACGCCAGCACCAAAGCCGGCAGCATCATTTTGAAGAACCATTTCATTGTTCAGTTGGTTTTTAGTTACGGTGCAAAGGTAGAGGGAACTATCCGTGGATTGAAATATTCAACGGCTAAGTGAAGAATCGGCATTCCTTGGCAATTCAAGGGCTATTTTTTATCTTTGCGTACAACAAAAATTGAGAAAAACATGAACATATTCATCAAAAGATCTTTCCGCGCATCCCTGATGACGCTGACCGCCAGCACGTTATGTATCTGCCTCAACGCACAGCCGTATAAAAGCCAGATTGAAGAAAACCCGGAAAGAGCGGGAGGTGTTTACCATTACTATGAATATGAGATCACAAGCCCAACCAAGGCTCCGAAAGGTTACAAGCCATTCTACATCAGCCACTACGGAAGACACGGCTCGCGTTACCACACCTCCGCCGGCCTGTTCAGTGGAGCGGTGGAGACTCTCGCAGCGGCAGAGAGGGCAGGTCTGCTGACGGCCGAAGGCAGACTTTTGAAAAGCCAGATAGACTCCATTGACAAGGAGCATCAGGGAATGTACGGAATGTTGTCAGAAAGGGGTGCGGCCGAGCATCGCGGAATCGCCGCAAGGATGTCCGCCAACTACCCGCTAGTGTTCAACGGCAAACGCGGCGAGATCGAATGTGTCTCAAGTTACTGGCCCAGATGCCTCGTAAGCATGGCCAACTTCACCTCAGCTTTGAAAGAAAAAAACAAGAAAGATTTTGACTTTCATTACCTGACCGGCCCCAAGTACCTGGATTACATCAGCATGGACCTTGACACCAAGAACGTGGTGAAAGGGTCCAACGACCTGAAGAACCATCTTTTGGACAGCCTTGTGTCCTGCGGCAGGTTCTTCGGAGCCATATTCACTGATCCTGCAAAGGCCTCGGCGCTGATTCCAAAACCCAAGGGATTCATGGAGCAAGTCTATCTCGCAGGATCAATCAGTCCGAACACGGACTCCCGTCCTGACATATTCAGTCATTTCACGACGGAGGAACTGACGAACCTTTGGATCGGCCGCAACGACAAACTCTACTACAGCTACGGAATCTCCGCGGAGGAGGGTGAATATGTCTCCTCAATCGCAAAGCCTCTGATCGAAGACATTGTCGCCAAGGCCGACGAGGCGGTGAAGCCAAACAGCGACCGGGCAGCCGACCTGAGGTTCGGTCACGATGTGGGATTGCTGCCGCTGATCGGCACAATCCGTGTCGCTGGGATGGAAGAGCGCTGGAAATCAGTCGTAGCCCACAAGCATTGGGCTGATTACCAGATGATGCCGATGGCTTCCAACCTCCAGATGATCTTCTTCAGGAACAGGAAGGGAGAGGTTCTCGTCAAACTTGTCTATAACGACAGGGAAACCACGATTCCCGCCCTCAAGACCTTTGAGGGTCCGTTCTACAGATGGCAGGACCTTCGTGGATATCTTGTGACGACAGCCGCCGCCATCTCTGACGAACACATCGTCAAGGACAACGGCGGCAAGGAACGCACCGGCGTGGCCGGCATGTAACCTGAGGACAGACGGCCTAAAAATAGACCACAGTCTTCTGCTCTATCGAAGACATTAGGGAATTGGCCAGGCGGCTCACCCCGAAACGGAACAAATCCTTGTTCAGCCAGTCATTGCCGAGAATCGACTTGGCTATGGAATGATAGCAGACAGCATCTTTGGATGTGGAGATGCCGCCGGCGGCCTTGAAGCCGACCTTCCGACCAGTCTTCTCATAAAAGGTCCTGATGCACTCACACATGACGTAGGCGGCCATCGGGGTTGCGTTCACACTCACTTTCCCGGTTGAAGTCTTGATGAAATCCGCGCCTTCCTCCATCGCGAGGAAAGAGGCGTTGGCGATGTTCTCAGGAGTGACAAGAAGCCCTGTCTCAAGGATAACCTTCAAGGTAACAATGCGGCCAACCTTGGAGGCGGCCTCGTCGACCGCCGCGCGGATTGTCCTGATCTCCCTACGGGCAGATTCCTCATCACCAACCATGAATGCATTGAGAGCCAAGACGATGTCTATTTCGTCAGCACCGGCCTCAACTGCCATCACGCACTCCTTGACCTTCACCTCAAGAAAACTTTGCGAAGTCGGAAAACAGCCTGCCACGGAGGTGACATGAACGTCCGCGCTTTCAAGGTTCTCCCTTACGACAGATGCGAAATTCGGAAAAACACAGATCGAAGCCGGAAGCGGATAATCCGGGTAGTCCTTCATGAAAGAATTCACCTTGCCAGTCAGTTTCTTGACGGACTCAGGCGTGTCCTCCGTACGGAGAGTCGTGAGGTCCATCAGTGACAGGCACTTAGTGAGAACTTCCGGAGAGGTCACATTGTCAATGTTGGCTGCGATTGTATCCAACCGCTTGTTGATCAACTCCTTATCCGGAGCGTAGCCATACTTTGCGAACAAAGGTTCCATATTATAAAACAACATTTTAATATTCTGTAGAAAAGTGCGTCCTAACCTCGTATCTGAACCGTGAAACCTTCGTCAATCAAAGGTTTGACCAATTCCCGCATCTCCTGAGCGGAGAACTTCTCAAGCCCTTCTGCCGGAGCCTCCCTGTCAAGGGTATAGACCATCAGTTCTCTCGGTTTAAGTTTTCTTACTATATTCATCCATCCTTCAAGGACTTCCGGTGAGGAAGAGTCAAAGGAAGGAGACCGCAGGAACATTGTCTGAAGCACAAATTTCCCGTCAAACCTCATAAGGTCGGCGACAACGTCGTCAATATGGTATTCTCCCTGCGGCTGGTTGATCCTGCCCGCAAGCTCATCTGTCGGAGCGTCGATCTTGAGGATAGGGTTGTCAACTTTCTTAAGTGCCTCAAAGACATCCTCCCTGAATATTCTGGTGGCATTGGAAAGGACAGACACTTTCGCCTGCGGGAAATATTTGTCCCTCAAGGCGATGGTGATGTCGATTATTTCAGCGAAATCAGGATTCAGTGTCGGTTCCCCGTCACCCGAAAATGTTATTGAATCAATCTGAGTCCCGGCATCGCGGCATTCCTTAAGTTTCGCCTCCAGAGTCACGTGAAGTTCAGCTGCGGCAGGAAGCCTGCGGTCTCCCCTGCCGTCCCTGTTCCAGCCACACTCACAATATATGCAATCGAAATTGCACAGTTTTCCCTTTGTCGGAAGCAGATTGATTCCCAAAGAAGAGCCAAGCCTTCTGGAGTGGATAGGCCCGAACACAAGTTCTTCCCGCATCATGGCTAAATAATTCTATGTGACCGGCTTTCCGGTGAAAGGCGGCCATCGTGCAGATTCTCTATGGCGACCAATCCCGGCTTCTTCCCGACAGCTATGCTGCCATATTCGTTTTCCTTCGACAGGAATTCAGCGCCGTTGCGGCATGCCCATGTGAGCAGTTCGTTCAGTCCGACTTCCGGAAAAGCGTTCTGGAGGAAGCGCAGCTCAGCAACGATGTCCAGATCGTCATTACTTGACAGCGAATCAGTTCCCACGGTGATCTTCAAGCCATTGCGCCGCATCAGAGGCACAGGAGGCAAAGAACCGTGAATGAATATGTTTGATTGCGGACAAAGCGCGACAAAAGGATGGTTCATCACACTTTTCACCGCATCTATTCCCTCCTGATCCATGCAGACTTCATGAACAAGCAGGATGTGCTCGTCAAACGGAGCCGGATGCGCTTTCTCAAGCCTGTCGATGAAATAGAGCAGGGATGACTTGCCTGTCACAGGCGGAACGCTCATTCCGGCTGCCTTGCGATTGTCCCACATGGCACCACGGCCATATTTCAGCATATCCTCTTCCTCATCAGTCTCTTCCGAATGGTATGACAGGAAACCCGACTTCAGGCCTTCCGCCGCCGCGGCCGTGACAAGTTCCGGGCTCATCGTATAGCACGCGTGCGGAGTCGGAGCGGCGTCAAGTCCGTAGCTGTCAGCAACGGCTTTTAGTTTCAAGACATTCTCCATAACGGAAGCACAATCCCGTGGTTCCGTCCCGAAGACTTCCAGAAAAGTTCTGGTGTACATCGGAGACGCCTTCTTTATGGCGAAGGTGTCGGCGCAATTGCTGATGTCGGCCATCGCGGACACACCTCTGTCCCACATCACGTTCATCCAATGAGAGATGTCGTGAAGTTTCTCCTCAAGGGTCTTATTGTCACGCATCTCATTGATCTGGTCGATGAACCCGGCCATGCCGGTCCCCTTGCGGAAAGATTTCCACAAATAAGACAATTCCAGATGGCAGTGAGTGTTGACAAAGCCTGGGACGAGCGCTCCTCTCACGAAAGCCTTTTCCTTCTCTGGTTCGAGACACTCTCCGACAGCCGTCACGGTTCCTTTGTCATCATATTCGACAAAACCGTTCCTGACAGGAGTCTCCCGATCAAGAGTGAAGACATATTCGGCAGCTATTCTATTCATTTTCAATAATTAAATCCTTTGTCGGAGTCAATTCCATTCTCTTCATGGCTCTTTTGGACATCGCCGGAAATGTAAGCGGCTTGCCTTGATCCGGCTTCCTCTTCAATATTTCGGGAGCGGAAACAACCATCGAATCCAAAGAGGCGGACGGTTCAGAAGGGACCGAAAGCGAATCCACACAAGCAGTCTCCGTGGTGTCCCTGATGACAAGCGCCGGCCCATGGTAGATGGTGTCCTCAATAACAGGCACAAGCCGCCAGCCCAACAATGAATCTTTCCGGAACCCGATCCTGTCAGTCATGGCATCATGTTCATACACATCCATGAATGAGTCGAACCTTTTAGCCTTGACAGACTTCCAAGCCCTCACTATCGAGTCGGCCTCATGCTGTAGCCTGTCCCGTAGAGAAATCTCGGCATTTATCGCGTTCATTTCCTTTCTCAAATCCGTTTCCACTCGTCCCAGCATGTCCGCATAGCGTTTCGGGTCATTGAGATAGACATCCACGCTTTTCTGGTAGTCATTGAGAGTGAATCCGTATTTCCTGAAGATCGGCTCGTAAAACCACGTGGTGTCGGCCATCGTCCTTTTTTCAGGATTATCCGCCAACCATTGGTCAGCCAGAAGCATCTCCCGATAGATCTTTTCCATCTTGCCGGCAGGTATCACGCGAGCGGAGCGGTCACAGGAAATGACAGCCGCGACCATTATCGTCAGTGAAAAGACTATCTTGAGAAACCTCTTCATACCCTTACCTCAAAGTAGCACCATACTCGTTCTGGAATGTAGAGAGAAGTTTCTTCATTATTCTCTCCACATCCTCATCCGTCAGGGTCTTCTCCAGGTCCTGAAGAACGAATCCAAGGGCGTACTGCTTCTTGCCCGCCGGAATCTTGTCTCCACGATAGACATCGAACAGGGTAACCTGCTTAAGAAGTTTCTTTCCGGCCTTGAACGAACTCTTGTAGAGATCCGCATAACTTACACTCTCGTCAAGCAGCAGGGCAAAATCCCTTCTGACCTCCGGGAACTTAGGCATCTCCTTGAAGGCAACCTTGTCTCTCTTGACAAGTTGGAACAGCGTGTTCCAGTTGATCTCGGCGGCGAACACAGGCTGGCGGACACCGAACTTCTTCGCGATAGCCGGAGCGACCGTTCCAAGAACCGCGAGCGGCAGATGCTGCCCCGGAAGGGCATAAGCGACACCCTCACAGAATATGTCTGCGGGAGCCGCCGTGGCCTCCATCTGGTAAAGATTGGCGCCGAAGCGTCTCAGAAGCAGATCGACATAGCCCTTCAGTTCGAAGAAGCTGCTCTTGCCTGGCTGGCTGTTCCACGACTTCTCCGGGGTTCCGGTCACGAACATCGAGAACGCAGGATGCTCCTCGTAGGAGGCGAGCGTCTTGCCGTCCAACTCAGGATTACGGCTGTAAACGGAGCCATACTCAAAGAGCTTCATCGATGAGATCTGACGGTTCAGATTGTAGGCGACAACTTCAAGGCCACTGAATATGAGGGTCTGTCTCATCACGTTCAAGTCGGAGCTCAGAGGGTTGACTATTGTAACGCTCTTCTCCTCCGGGTAGGTGGTAAGTCCCTTATAGTAAGCACCCTTCGTCAAGGAGTTATTCATTATCTCGATGAATCCGTTGGCCGCAAGGAAGTTGGAGATTCCGTTGCGGATGGCCTCAGGCTCCGGAGAAGGGGTGGCGTTGACTGACATCTTCATGTGCTGAGGCAGGTCGATGTTGTTGTAACCATAGATTCTGAGAATCTCCTCGATGACATCGCACTCTCTCGTCACATCGATCATGTAGGACGGGGCGGCCACCTTCGCGCCACCCTCACGCTTCTCGATGAACTCGTAGGTAAGGGCAGTAAGAATCCTCTCGATCGTATCGTGGCCGATCTTCTTGCCGATGAACCTCTCTATGCGGTCGTAGTCAAGGTCGATGATCTTCTTCTCGATCTTTGTCGGGTAGAACTCCTCGATTCCTCCGACAATCTCTCCGCCGGCAACTTCCTGAATCAGAAGAGCGGCACGCTTGGCGGCATATTCATTGATGCCAGGGTCGGCTCCCCTCTCGTAGCGGAAGGAGGCGTCGGTCTGGAGAGTGTGTCTCTTGGATGTCTTGCGGATAGAGCCTGGATCGAAGTATGCGCTTTCGATGAATACGTTGACAGTGTCGGACTTGACACCGGAATCGATGCCACCGAACACTCCGGCGATGCACATTGGGCCGTCGGCGTTGGCGATCACGATGTCCTCTGCGGAAAGTTTTCTTTCAACCTCGTCAAGAGTGGTGATCTTCTCTCCCTCGGCCGCCCTTCTCACGATCACCTTGCCGCCGCTGATCTTGTCCGCATCGAATGTGTGCAGAGGCTGCCCGAGTTCAAAAAGCACGAAATTGGAGACATCGACGACATTGTCGATCGGTCTGAGTCCGATGGACATCAACTTCTTCTGAAGCCATTCCGGAGACGGTCCGACCTTCACGCCCTTGATAGTTATTCCGCAATAACGTGGAGAGGCGGTCGCGTCCCGCACCTCCACAGGGATACCTTTCCCCTCGCCAGGTTTCCAAGCATCCACGGAAGGATACTTGAATGAGCAAGGAATATTATTGAGCGTCATCCATGCGTACAGGTCTCGTGCCACACCGATGTGCGATGCGGCGTCCACCCTGTTCGCAGTGATCTCATATTCGATGACAGCCTCAGTCTTGAGATGGAGATATTCCTTGGCCGGCGTTCCTACAGGTGCGTCGGCAGGAAGAACCTTTATGCCCGCGTGATCGTTGCCGATCCCGAGCTCATCCTCGGCACAGATCATTCCGAACGATTCCACACCACGGATCTTGGATTTCTTGATCTTGAAATCACCCGGGAGCACCGCACCGATCCTCGCAAAGAGGACTTTCTGTCCGGCTGCCACGTTAGGGGCTCCGCACACAACCGTCAGAGGCTCACCTGTTCCGTCGCTGACCTTTGTGATGTGAAGGTGGTCCGAATCAGGATGCGCCTCGCACTCAAGCACCTCGGCGACAACGACTCCGGCAAGCCCACCGGGAATCTCCTCCTGTTCCTCTACTCCGTCCACTTCGATTCCTATTGATGTCATAGCGTCCGCGATCTGCTGCGGGGTAAGATCGGATTCAAGATAATCCTTTAGCCAATTGTAAGATAGCTTCATATTCTGATGTTTTATTTGTCAATATCCTCTCTGGAGAACAGTGATTCCACGAACTCCTTCTTGTCAAACACTTTGAGGTCATCGATGCCCTCGCCGATTCCGATGAACTTGACCGGAACTTTAAGCTGGTCAACAATTCCGATGACCACACCTCCCTTCGCCGTGCCGTCCAGTTTGGTGATCGCCAACGAAGTGATGTCAGTAGCCCGGGAAAATTCCTTGGCCTGTTGGTAGGCATTCTGACCGGTGGACGCGTCCAGCACGAGAAGCACCTCGTGCGGGGCATCCGGAATGACCTTACGCATCACGTTACGGATCTTGGTCAACTCATTCATCAGGTCAATCCTGTTGTGGAGCCTTCCTGCGGTGTCTATCATGACAACGTCCGCACCTTTTGCCACAGCTGATGTCACTGTATCGAAAGCGACCGAAGCCGGATCCGCCCCCATGCCCTGCTTGACAATCTCCACGCCGGCCCTCTCCGCCCAGATCTGAAGCTGGTCAACGGCGGCGGCGCGGAATGTGTCGGCGGCACCGATCATAACCTTCTTGCCCATGGACTTATAGCGTGCGGCAAGTTTGCCGATGGTCGTGGTCTTTCCCACGCCGTTCACTCCGACAACCATCACGACAAGAGGTTTCTTCGTAAGATCGAACGGTTCCTTAGGAGACTCTTCTCCGTCAACATCCAGCAACGTGCCGATCTCGTCCCGGAGCATATCGACCAACTCATCGAAAGACATATACTTGTCCTTGCTGACCCTCTCTTCAAGACTATCAACAATCTTGAGTGTGGTGTCAACACCCATGTCAGACGCGACAAGAGCCTCCTCGATGGCATCGAGGACACTTTCGTCCACCTTGGACTTGCCAATTATCGACCTTGAGAGCCTCTGGAAGAAGCCCTCTTTCGTCTTCTTGACTCCTCTGTCAAACAGTCCCATAACGTTATCATTTGTAAACTTACAAATTTAGTGAAAACTGAGGGCAATATGAAATTTATTTCAATATTAGATGTTCGCAGAATCTTCGGTTGCTGAGCTTGCCGAAGCATCGAAGCACAAACCAGGACAACGTATCGCACAGCAGAAAGTCGCTTCGACAAGCTCAGCGACCGGGAAGACGGCAGTGCACAGTAAAAAAAAGCGCAGACGGATCCGTCTGCGCTTTCACTATCATATTCACTAAAATTACTTCTTTGTGTCGAAGAAATCCTTAGTCTTGTCAGCCTCAACGAGGAGTTCAGTGAAGACGTAAGCTCCGGTCTTCGGTGACTTGTCCATACGGATGCACTTCACCATGCTCTTTGCGCCAGCCTTGGCGGCGAATGTAGCGACTGCTTTCTTTGCCATAGTTTATATCTCCAAATTTACTTGATTTCACGATGAACAGTCACCTTGTGGAGGTAAGGATTGTACTTCTTACGCTCGATACGCTCAGGAGTGTTCTTCTTGTTCTTGGTTGTGATGTACCTTGAGATTCCAGGCACACCGCTTGCTTTCTGCTCAGTGCATTCGAGGATGACCTGCACCCTGTTACCTTTTGCTTTCTTTGCCATAACTCAATAGATTTTAAACAAGGCCGACATATCCTTTTGCCTGAGCCTCTCTGAGAGCGGCGTCAAGGCCTTTCTTTTCGATGGTTCTCATTCCCTTGCAGGAAACCTTCAGTGTAATGAACCTCTGCTCAGCCTCTGACCAGAACTTCTTGGTCTTGAGGTTGAGGGCGAACTCGCGCTTGGTGCGAAGCTTTGAGTGAGCGACATTGTTGCCGATCATTCTCTTTCGTCCTGTGATTTGACAAACTTTTGCCATAATATTTTACTTTTTTATTGATTCAAAATAAATTGCGGGGCTGCAAATTTCGCTCTAAATTTTCAGAATCGCAAATAAATCAGACAATTTTGAAGAATCTGCGCCACCGTATGTTATTAGGGAACTTCCGACCGGCGTCAGTTGAGAGCCATACCATTGCAGGCCGTCCAACTATATGATCCTCAGGAACGAATCCCCAGTACCTTGAGTCAAGGGAATTGTGCCTGTTGTCCCCCATCATGAAATAGTAGTCCATCCCGAAAGTGTAGCTTGATGCCTCCTTCCCGTCAATGAATATCTTCCCGTCAGCGGTCGTCATCAACTCATGCCCCTCGTAGGCGGAGATTATCCTCTCATAAAGCGGAAGGTTCTCCAACGTGAGGCTGACAGTCGCCCCTTTCTTAGGAATCCAGAGCGGACCGTAATAGTCACGGGTCCAACCGGAATTCTCTGTGAACGGGAACAGACTGAGGTACGAATCCGGATAATCCGGCGGATAGACGTCCAGATTAGGCTCCACACTCACGACGGAAGAGATGTTTCTGACCTCATCAAGCATTGCCTGTGTGAGAGGCATGGCCGGATAGCCCGGCAGACTGCCATCAAAATAAAGTTCCTCAAGATTGAGGCCCAGTTTATCAAGAGTCCTTGAATTGATCCTCACTCCTGAAGTCACAACCGTGTAAGACAGCTGGATTCCAGGATAGACTTCCTGCTTCTCTCCGTTGGTATAGACCAGACCGTCGATAACCGAGAGCGTGTCCCCCGGAAGAGCCACACATCTCTTGACATAGTGGTCTCTCTTATCGACAGGACGAACCTTTATCGGACCGCCGCTGGCTATAGTATAGGCCTTGCCTGCGTTTCTGACCCAAGTGTGGTAGTCTTCTGACGGGAAACGGGACAGAACCGTGTCACCATCCGGGAAGTTGAACACCACGTAGTCCCCTCTTCTGACGTTCCGGAAGCCTTTCAGACGACGGTAGTCATTCTGGATGAGAGTCGAATAAGACTCCCTGCCGAATATGACATTGTGCGTGAAAGGAATCGAGAGCGGAGTCTGAGGAACTTTCGGGCCGAAAGTCACTTTGCTGACAAAGAGGTGATCCCCGGTGAAAAGGGAACTCTCCATCGACGATGAAGGAATCTTGAAGGCCTGGAAGAAGAATATGTTGATGAACGTCACGACAATGACGGCGAATATGATGGCGTCAAGCCAGTCGAGCCATGCGTTACGCTTCTCTCCCTCCTTGTACTCCTTCTTCCAGAACATCCATTTCACCTTGTGGGTGATGTGATGGTCAAAGATGACGGCAAGGCCGAAGAGCCACCAATAATTCCCGAGCCAGATCACCCACAGCACATAGAGAACGGACCAAAAGCCCATCCTTACCCATTTGTTGTGGTATGTTTCCCTCAAGCTCACTTTTCAGACACTATTTTACAGAATTGACGATTGCTTCGAACGCCTGTGGGTTGTTCATGGCGAGGTCGGCGAGAACCTTGCGGTTGAGACCGATGTTCTGCTTGGCGAGCTTGCCCATGAACTGAGAGTAAGAGATGCCGTACTGACGGGCAGCGGCGTTGATTCTCTGAATCCAGAGGGCACGGAACGTACGCTTCTTGGCCTTGCGGTCACGGTAAGCGTAAGTGAGACCTTTCTCGTAAGTGTTCTTCGCTACAGTCCAGACATTCTTTCTGGAGAGGAAATTACCGCGGGTTCTCTTGAGAATCTTCTTGCGGCGAGCCCTTGAGGCTACTGAATTTACTGATCTTGGCATAAATTGATCTTTTTCCGGAGGCAGTGACCGTCCTTAGGCGATGCTTTTCTACTGCGTTCCAAGTTAAACATAAAAACTTACAGGACCAGAAGTTCTTTTACTCTCTTCACGTCATCCTTGTGAAGGATAGCGAAGTGATCAAGATTTCTCTTGCGCTTCTTGGTCTTCTTGGTGAGGATGTGGCTGTGGTAAGCGTGCTTCCTCTTGATTTTTCCCGATCCGGTAAGCGTGAAGCGCTTTTTGGCACCGGAGTTGGTCTTAAGCTTTGCCATTGTTTTAAAAATTAAACGTTAATATTGTTCTCCGCACCTAGCGGATTACTTTTTCTTAATAGGAGCGATCATCATCGTCATTCGCTTTCCTTCCAAAGTCGGCATGTTCTCAGCCCTGCCATATTCCTCAAGTTCGACGGCAAATCTAAGGAGTTGCTTTTCACCCTGCTCAGCGAACATGATTGAACGACCACGGAAGAATATTGAAGCTTTAACTTTCGAGCCTTCCTCAAGGAACTCTTGCGCGTGCTTGAGTTTGAACTGGAAGTCGTGCTCATCGGTATTTGGCCCGAAGCGGATTTCCTTGATGACAACCTTGGAGGCATTCTGCTTCATTTCCTTGGCCTTTTTCCTCTGTTGGTAGAGGTACTTCTGGTAATCAAGGATCTTGCAGACAGGAGGATCTGCCTTGGCACTGATCTCAACAAGATCGAGCTCAAGCTCATCCGCCATCTTCAAGGCTTTGGAAATAGGATAAATCCCCGGTTCCGCAATGTTATCACCTACCAAACGCACCTGAGATGCGGTGATTTCCTCGTTGATGTTCAATTCATCATCCGCCTTCTGACGGACGAAAGGACGCGGTCCGCGTGCTCCAGCTGGTCTCGGACCTGCGCTTGGTCGGAATCCGGTGGCTGGTTTAGGGCCTCCGTAGTGTGGTTTCGGCTTGTAAGGCATTCTGCTCTGTTTAAAACTCTCCTTTAATTGTTTAAAAATTTGCCGCTGACACATCACTATTCCAGTTCCTTGGCCATTTCGGCCTTGAACCAAGTGATGAAGTCCTCGACTTTCATTGTGCCGGCATCGGTGCCTTCTCTTCTCACGGAGACTGTGCCGTCCGCCACTTCCTTTTCTCCCACGATGGCCAGAACCGGAACTCTGAGCAGCGAAATCTCACGGATTCTCTTGCCAAGAGTCTCATTCCTGTCATCGACAGAAGTGCGAATATCGGAATAATTCAGCAAACCGCAAACTTTTTTTGCATAATCAGCATATTTCTCGCTGACGGGGAGCACCTTGATCTGATCAGGACTGAGCCAGAGAGGGAGGTGTCCGCCGGTGTGCTCAAGCAGCACGGCTGTGAATCTTTCGATGGATCCGAACGGAGCACGGTGGATCATCACCGGACGTTTCTTGCTTCCGTCCGCGTCGGTATATTCAAGTTGGAACCTTTCAGGGAGGTTGTAGTCCACCTGGATTGTGCCGAGCTGCCATTTCCTTCCGATGGCATCCTTGACCATGAAGTCAAGTTTAGGGCCGTAGAAAGCGGCCTCGCCATATTCAACAACTGTCTTGAGCCCTTTTTCCTTCGCAGCCTCGATGATGGCGTTCTCAGCCTTCTCCCAGTTCTCGTCGCTTCCGATGTACTTGGCCTTGTTGTCAGGGTCCCTGAGGGAAACCTGTGCCGTGTACTTGTCGAACTTGAAGATTCTGAACACGTAGAGAATCAAGTCGATGACCTTCTCGAACTCGCCCTTGAGCTGGTCAGGGGTCACGAACATGTGGGCGTCGTCCTGAGTGAAGGAACGAACCCTGGTAAGTCCGTGGAGCTCACCGCTCTGCTCGTAACGATAGACGGTCCCGAACTCGGCGAGTCTCAAAGGAAGATCCTTGTAAGACCTTGGAGAAGAACGGAATATCTCGCAGTGGTGAGGGCAGTTCATCGGTTTGAGCATATATTCCTCACCCTCCTGAGGGGTATGGATCGGTTGGAAGGAGTCCTTGCCGTACTTGGCATAGTGGCCCGAGGTCACGTACAGGTCCTTGCTTCCGATGTGAGGGGTTACAACCGGCAGGTAGCCATATTCATTCTGCTTCTTGCGGAGGAACTTCTCAAGTTCGAATCTCATCACCGCGCCTCTCGGCAGCCAGAGCGGCAGACCGAGTCCCACACGTGAGGAGAATGTGAAGAGTTCCATCTCCTTGCCGAGCTTGCGGTGGTCACGCTTCTTGGCCTCTTCGAGGAGGACAAGATATTCATCCAGCATAGACTTCTTAGGAAAGGTGATTCCATAGATTCTGGTGAGCTGCTCACGCTTCTCGTCACCACGCCAGTAGGCTCCGGCGATGGCGGTCAGCTTGACAGCCTTGATGACCTCGGTGTTGCGCAGGTGAGGACCGCGGCAAAGATCCGTGAAGTGGCCGTTGGTGTAGTAAGTGATGGTGCCATCGGCCAGCTCGTTGATGAGCTCGCACTTGTACTTGTCACCAGTCTCCTCGAAATGTTTGAGTGCGTCGGCCTTGGAAACGTCCTGACGGACGAAGTCCTGCTTCTCGCGAGCCAACTCAAGCATCCTTTTCTCAATCTTGGCGAAATCAGCGTCGGTGATCTGACGGCCGCCCAGATCCACGTCATAGTAGAATCCGTTCTCGATGGCCGGTCCGATCCCGAACTTCACGCCTGGGAATATGTCTTCGAGGGCCTCCGCCATCAAATGTGATGAGGAGTGCCAGAAAACTCTCTTTCCTTCGTCATCGTCCCACTTCAAAAGGACGATCGAACTGTCTTCTTCGATAGGACGGTTCAGGTCGTAGGTGACCCCTTTGCCGACAGTCGTGTCTGTAGCGGGCTTCACTGCCACCGCCAAAACTTCCTCCGCAAGCCTCGGGCTGATGCTCTTGGCTATCTCATAACCTGTAACGCCTTTCTCGAAGGCCCTGACACTACCGTCAGGAAATGTGATGTTAATCATACAAAAAACTAAAATAAATTGGTCTGACCAGTATTTACAGACCAAGTACTTGAACTTGGCCAGCCATATTATTAGCCAAGGGGCAAAGATACGAAATATTTTGCTATTTTTGCATAAATATTAAAGAGACAAAACAATGAAGAAAGAGTTTTCGTCAAGCCTTTCCTGGAACAGCGCGGCTGTGGCCGGACTTGTAATGGCCATCGCCACAATCATTCTTGACTACCTGCCGACTTTGGTGCTGGCAATAGGAATCAAAGGATTCATCGGCAGTTTTTTGGTGTTCCTTGTCAAGATCGCGAAGATCGCCGCATGTATCTATGTGTTCAAGGTCCTTATTGACAGGTTCAACGGTACTGTCAAGACTGACTACGCCAGGCTTCAGCGTTACGGACTCAAGATAGCGTTGTTCTCCTCCATACTTGTGGCTGGTTTTTCCCTCGTGCAGATTCTTGTAATCAACCCCGAGATGATGACACAGATGATTCAGGAAGTCCAGAACACCTATCAGAACTTGATGGACTCCAACACTTTGGCCGAGATGGAGAAGATGATCTCCAAACTTCCGGTGATAACATTCTTCTCTTCTCTGATCTACTGCTACCTCTGGGGCTGGATCCTTTCGACGACCTTTGCCAGAAGGCTTTTCCCGGTCAACACTTTCGGAGAGCGCCCAGGGAACGACGAGAATCCGGACAATGACATCCAATAAACAACCTTTCAAAGATTTATGGAATATTCAAAAGACCTTTCGATAATAGTGCCTCTTCTGAACGAGGAGGAATCCCTTCCAGAACTTCTGGCGTGGATCAGAAGCGTGATGAACGCCAACGGGTATGAATATGAAGTCCTCTTCATCGATGACGGCAGCACCGATGGATCGTGGGCGAAGATCCAGGAACTTTCCAAAGGTGATGAAAGGATCAAAGGAATATCTTTCCGCCGCAACTACGGCAAGTCCGCTGCCCTTTACGAAGGCTTCGCAAAGGCCGAGGGGCGGGTTGTCGTCACCATGGACGCCGACCTGCAGGACTCCCCGGAGGAGATTCCTGAGATGTACCGGATGGTCACCGAGGAGGGTTACGATGTGGTCTCAGGATGGAAGCAGCACCGTCAGGACAACAAGCTGACCAAGAACCTGCCTTCTAAATTGTACAACGCCACCGCCAGATGGATCACCGGCATAAAGCTCCACGACATGAACTGCGGTCTCAAGGCCTACAAGAACGAGGTTGTCAAGAACATCGAGGTTTATGGAGAGATGCACCGGTATATTCCTTATCTCGCGAAGAACGCAGGTTTCACGAAGATCACAGAGAAGCCTGTCCACCACCAGAAAAGGAAGTACGGGAAGAGCAAGTTCGGCCTCGAGCGTTTCGTGAACGGTTTTCTCGACCTGCTATCGCTTTGGTTCCTGAGTACTTTCGGCAAGAAGCCGATGCATTTCTTCGGATTCTCCGGTCTGCTGATGTTCCTTGTAGGCTTTGTTATGACGATTTGGATAATCGTAGCCAAACTCATCCATCAAGCACAGGGAGCACATTTCAGGGCAGTCACAGACCAGCCACTGTTCTACCTCGCCATCCTTGCGGTCATCCTCGGAGTGATGCTGTTCCTTGCCGGATTCATCTGCGAGCTCGTCTCACGCAACGCTCCTGAAAGGAACAGGTACAACATCAAGGACAGAATCGAGTAAACCTGTTCTTAATATTCCAGACGAAGATCGTCAATCCACAGTATGGAGTCCGGACTGCCGGTGAAGTAGTCGCCCAGCATACTTGCCGCACAGGAAATTATAATGTGGGTAGGGCGGCGGGAAGTTGAGACATATTCAAGAGGAATCTCTACCTTGGTCCATTCCATGTCGTGATCGGTCACAAATCTGCCGTAAGCGATGACATCCTTGCCCGCAGGATCGAAGAATGTGGATTTGTCGGTGGTGTTCACCTCGACAGGAGAACTCTCCGTACCTCCATATTTATGGAAATCCCACGTGCCCAACGCGACCCAGACAATGCCACGGTCATTGTCACCTACTTTCACGACATCGTCTGCCGGATAGCTTCCGAGTGTCTTCTGCTGGATCTTGCCACACTTGTACTTCAGCCAGACAGTCAGTTTGCGAGGGCAAAGGGTAAACGGCCGTCCCATATGGATCACACCGCCGGACGTACCGATGGTCTTTGCATACTCGCCGGAGAACACATTGCCGGCGGCGAACTTTATGACCACGTACTGCGACTCCATCTTCAATGAATATTTCCCCTCAACTTTCTCTGCGTCATCAGGTTTGGTTATGGCGAATTTTGCGCCGACAGTCGTCGAACCCTTGTTGCCACTCCCCCACCATTTCGTCTGGAGAGACGGTACAGGTGAAGCCGGGTCATAGAACGAGCAATACTTGTCAGACTCAGCATTGGAGAACACCTCGAATCCGGCGTTAGGAATCTGAACCTCAGCCTCGGTGGTGAATCTCAACGTCTCTGACAAATCCTCACCGCTGTAGGCCAGGCATTCATATTCAGTCAAAGGCTCCAGCCCCTCCGCCGCGGCTCTGAACGCCCCCCCGTCGGATGTGACACCGCCGACTTCCTTCCAGTCGGACTCTCCGGCCTTTTTGACGCGGAAACCATTGTCACGCCCCTCGATTCCGTTGGCCCTGAGCCAAGCGACCCTGGTCCAGACATCAGGTTTGGAAATGGAAACCACTTTCTCCACTACCTCCACGTACAATGTCCAGGATTCTTTCACATCCCTGTATGAGACCTCAAGTTCCACAGGATTCTCAAAATTACTCAACGACGCCACATCAGGAGAATATGTGGTCTGTCCTTCCGGCCCCAGTTTAATGGACGACACCACAAGATTCGTGATATCGGAGCCCGACGGGATTTGAGCCACAACACGTCTGTTGGGCGCGTCAATGACCGCCTCTCCAGCCTGGCCGGAAATCGAGAAATACCTTGCAATCGGCTGTTCGGCCTTTATTGTCCAGTCATAATCATCTTCGTAGGCCGACAGAGTCACAGACAAAGGCTGGGAAAGATTCTTCCGGCCGACAATCGGCTCAGACGAAGACACGGCTTCATCATTGAAAGAGACCTCCCGGATATTGACATTTCCGAGATCCGCCGTTTCCTCCATGGTGAGAAGCACCTCGCGCGCGTCTGCGTCGATGCTGACAGATTCCGTTCCGTCAGCCTCCAGCTTTGTGATGGCGGCGTCCACTTCCGGGTATGGAATGTCGTTCCTGATGCAGGACACAGCATAAAGACAGATGACCGTCAATATGATTGAATGTAACCTGTTCATAACCTAAATGTGAAAACTAAGTCCAAAAGATATGTCCAGGACATCCAGCATGAATCGTACTTTGGAGAAATCCCTTGTACCTACAACTTCTCCGTTCTTGTAGTAATCGATATGATTGTAGGTAGCGCCACCAATGCCTATCGCGACATGTGTGCTGATGCTGTTTGTCACGAAAATCATAAGTCCCGGATGAACGGCGATCTTGACCCTGTTGGCTGCGGCGTAACTGTCAAGGCTTTCCTCATTATAGGAGAATGAGGTCCGTGTGTATGAATATCCCAGCGAAACATCTGTAAAAACTCCGATTCTGGCCCGCTTGTCCAACGGCGCGTAAGCTCGGTGGAACACCTCGGCCTGAACCGTGCGGGAATCAGCCTGAATATCATTCAGTGAGACCGCCAGGTCATCGCTCAACATCGAAAAATCAGCGTTGGAGATTCCACCCTTCGCCGATGAGTATTTCGCTCTCAGACCCACCGACCTGTTGTTCTTGTAAGTGTAATCCATATAAGGCGACAACGTCATCATTGTCCCGTTCGCGTCCAAATGCTGAAGCAGCATAAGATATTCGCTGTCAGTACTGGACAGATCGGCGTAGAAGAACTGCACTCCCGCGGAAAAATCACCCTTTGGCATGAACAGCCTGTCAGGCCCTCGCTTCTCCACGATGGAAAGGCTGTCCCTTTCCGCGGCGCGGATTCCGGTCACAGAAAGAAGAACGAAGAATATTATCGCAAACTTTTTCACCGCCTACAGGTAATAATAGAGGCTGAACCCTACCGCAAGGAGGTTCACCTTGAAATTAATGAAAGTAAAACTCCTGTCCCCATCCGCCACACGGTTGTGGTTCTGGCCGGTCCAGTCAAAGTGAAGCCCCATCATGTTCACGCTAACGTCTATGGCAAGTTTGTCGGACACGAATGCCATGAATCCAGGACACACATTGATTCCCAATGAATTGGAAGTCTCGTACGAAGCATTCACCTTGCCGCCATGTCCGTCCAGGACCTTTCCCTGGCCGTAGGAATATGACAACTGCAGCTCGTTGAACAAGCCAAGTCTTTTGAGCGAACCTACAGGAATATAATAGCGTCCGATTCCCTGGATCTCAAAGGCATGACTGATCTTGTGGAAATCAGACGCTTCCAGATTGATGTCCTCGAAATTCATTTTGGCGGAATCCAGTTGGAACATATTCCTTTTGTAGCCGACACGGACACCTATTCCCATATTGTCCTTGAACATATAGCAGAACGCAGGGCTGACCGAAAGTGTGTAGCCTGTGGACTTGATGCCATTGACAACCAACAGACGCGAATTGTCATTGTCATGCAGCATGTAACTGGCTCCGCCACCTATCATCCAGGTGCCTTTCTTGATGAAGACAGGCTGGGAAGACAGGTCAATACCCCTGTCCAGTTTCTGACCTTCGGCGCTAAACGTGCACATTATCAGAAACAGGGCAGAAAGTATTATGTATGAATATCTTGCCATTACTCGTAGAGAAGTTCCATTCCGTCAAGCCATAGCTTGCTGTCATCGTAACCGGAGAAATAGTCACCGTACATGCTGGCGGCGCAGCTGATGATGATGTGGGTCGGATAGGTCGTCAGACTTCTGTACTCAAGAGGGATGGTCACCTGAATCCAGTCCTTGGCAGGATTGGAATCATCAGATGGGACGATTTTCTCACCGAAAGCTACAGTGGACGCATCCGTGCTGAAATCCACGAAAGTGCTCACGTCAGTGGTGTTGACCAAGACCGGGCTGTCTGCATCACCACCATATTTCTTGTAGTCCCATGTACCAAGAGCGATTCTGATGGAAGCCTTGTCGTAGTTGCCTTTATTGCCGGCCTCAGGGACATTGCTGGAAGCATGATTGATGACACCACCGGAATATTTTATCCAAAGACGAAGAGCCGTAGGCCTTGCCGTGAATGGCCTTCCAAAGAAAACTGTACCTCCCTTCGTTCCGATTGTCTCGCCGAAATGTCCGCTGAACAGGTTTCCGGCAGCGAATTTTACGATCACGTTACGTGATTGGAGACATACGGATTGTTTGCCTTCCTTATAATCGGAAGCGTCCGGATAGCAAATGGCATACTGAGAGCCGACAGAAGTAGAGCCGGCATTGCCGCTCCCCCACCATTGTTTCTGAAGGATAGGGTCAGGGGAAGCCGGATCGTAGAACGACTTGTATTTGGAACTCTCGTCGTTGGATGTCGTCTCGAACCCACCGTTAGGCACAGGCACGGCCGCATCGGTCGTGACATCGGACGGTGCGGAGAGAATCTCCTCGGAGCCGGACTCAAGCGAGATAAGCACGAGGCGATATTCATAAGTCGTGGAAGGGCTCAGGCCTTTGATCTCCGCGCTGAACGTGCCCTCTGATTCCCTGACGGCCGCCGTCGGAGTCCAGTCCTGAGAACCTTTCGCGCGGACTTCGAAACGGACATTGTCCTTGTCGTACTGAGCCTCGTCCACATCGGCATGGGCTGTGAAATGCCCTGCCCAGATTTCATATTTTGCTGACTGGGCTATTCCTGTTGACGTCCCCTCGAAGATGATGTCGTCATAAATGTTGTTAGTTGAATCATCCACAAGAAGATCGAAGGCCAGAATGCCATCTTTCTCCGTGTACTTGAGATTGAGTCTATACCTCTTGCCGCTTTCCACCGCCTTGATCTCGCCTGACTTTGTGAACGAAGACCCGTCCTTCTTCAATGTTCCATTAAAGGACCACGTGAGGGATGGCTCAAAACCTGATGCTATGAAAAAGCAGTCCTTGCCGTTTTCGGCCGCGCTATAGACCAATCGGGCTGAAGGTTCAGCGCTCAATCCGACTGTGCAGGAATATCCATCAGCGAACGCATCCGACACACTTTGGTCAAATGACACATTGGAAATCACATTGCAGACCTTGGCCGTCACAGTCACGTTGTTGGAGCCGCCGGCCTTGACAGTGACATCAGCCGAGCCCCTATAGCTCTTCTGCTCCCATGAGGCCAATTCCGGTGTTTCCTTGGAGATCTCACCAGCTGCGACATCCACACGGTAGTCGGCAGCCGGCAGATAAATGGATTCCGGCATCTGTGAATAGACATATTCACGGACTTTGCCTGAAAAGTCGCTTTTGTAGATGCTGACCTTGGCGGATGAAAGAAGCTCATCCTGACTCATAGCGGCCTTTGTCGCCGCCTCTCCCATCCTGACATCAAGGCTGAAGGCACCTTTACAGGCTGGTGTCTCATCGTAATTGGCACACGCTCCCAAAGAAACAGTCGTGAGAGCCAATGTTATGATTGTTAGCTTATTCTTCATATTCATTCCTCCTACTTCACTTCAAGGGTGATCGGAATACTCTTTCGGCAGCCTTTATTGTCAACCACATTCATCGTGAATGTATGTTCGCCTTTGAACGCGAGCAGAGGTGTCTGGGCTCCCGACAGGTCAAAGTCGATCTCTGTCCTACCCGACAGTTCTGCCCCATGAGGGAACGGAACGATGTCGAACACTCCCATAGCGGCCTCGGAAGGATTGATCAGGTCCAGAGTTGTTCCGCCGACCGTTTCCACGGAATTGAGGAAGTCCTCGTTGGTAGAGGCGATTTCGACTGTGAACTTGCGGGCACCGTTAGGGATCTTCGCCGTCATCGTAAGCGGGAACGCCCCTGTGGCCGGCACAGTGACAGTCTTGGTGATGTCGTATTCACTTGTGCTGACAAGTTCGATTCCGCCATCGCCCTGAGGCGCGTTCGGATCATTGCCGTCGCCTTGTTCATCAGCCAAGACATCGTTTTCCAGCTCAGCGTCCTCTACCAAGCCATCAATCTCGACAGAAAATGAAGCGTTGCCGGACTCGTCAACCTTCTTCATGATTGTGACTATATGCCAGTCCTTTGCTTTCACATTCTTAATCGTGGCCAGCATCCTCTGAACCTTTCCGTCAACGGAGCCTTTGAAAGTCAACGCGATAGTGGCGTCGGAACCATTAACGGCAAAAAATCCTTGACGACGCTCATAAGTTGGACTTCCTCCTGAATATTCCAGTTTGTACTCCAACGGATAGCCGGCTGACAATTCCACAGAAACAGATCCGTCGCCTGTCACAGCCTTAAGGAAGTCATCGTTATAACCCACCGTGACTATGGCTTGAAGTAAAGTGCAGGTGATCGTCCCCAGAGTCGTGGTCACGCCCGCCTTTATGGCGAAACTCTTGGACGCGCCGTAGACAGGAGACGTGAACATCGCTTTAGGCACGTCAGAACTTGTGGAGCGGGCCTCTATGCTATAATTTCCGGCAGGAAGGGAAATTCCGGCGCTTCCGCGGACCTCCTGATAGGTTTTCTGCCATACAAGCTTCCCGGCATTGTCGTAAAGGAATAGTACATAATTGTCGCTTGCCGCCCCAGCGCGGGTCGAAACCTTGTTCACATCCTCGGAGACCTCTATTGAAAGCCCGTCAAACGAAAGCGTTCCGGTTTTGTCTCCTCCACCATAATTGAAATTGTCCTTCTTGCAGGACACCGCCAGAACCATCACGGCGGTCATGAATATGCAGATTATCTTTTTCATCTTGTCAGTCGTTAAGATCAACTTCAGTCTCGGCATCCTCGACAGTGTCATCAAACGAGACAGTAATCCTGCCTTCTCCCACATTGGACACGTCAAACTTGAGCGTGTAGCAGGTCTTTGGAGAAAGAGACTTGAATTCCTTTGTCTTGAGAGTCTGGGGCTTTCCGCCTTGATTCGTAAGACTCCCCGACACCGAAATCGTGTAGGCGTCGACAAAAGCGGCTTTGGTCTCCCCTTTCGGAAAAGTTATCACGGTGCCACCGCCGGTCTTTACCGTGAATGAATAATCAGTGTAGTAAGACTTGAACCTGTCGGTGCACTCGACCTTGATGATGGAATTCGCAAGATAGACCGGTATGGCCACCGTGGTCTTGCCTCCACCGGCGACAGAGAAAGTCTTCTCGCCCGTGAAGCAAGGCTTCCCGAACCCCTCGTCGCTTACAGAACCATAACTTGCCTTTACGGAATAGTTTCCAGCCTTGAGCGCTTTTGAGTCATCGTAGTTTTCCAATGCTCCGCTATAAATCATTTCAGCGTTGCTGTTAGTCAGGACAATTGTGAATTTCCCGGTCTGGGGCAGCGTGGTGTAGTCGGACACATTGCTTTTTGTCACCACATCCACCTGGCTGTCGGCACTGACGGAGAACGAGACGCTTCCGTCAGCCTCCTCAGCTTGTTGCTTGGAGCAGGCGGCAGGCAGCATGGCCAAAGCCAGTGTCCCAAGCAGTAATCTGTTAATTTTCATATTCTTTGTCACTTTTTGATCTTCACTTTTATGTTGTCTATGTAGAGCCAGCAGGTGTTGTTGTTGGCTCCCCAGTTAGTCTCAGGGACAGTCCTCCAACTAAGCCTCAACGGAGCGCCAACACGTGTCAACATGGTGTTCGCAGTATGGTTGATATTTGTATATGAGCCGGTTGTCTCATTGATCTTGAACGATTCCGGGAATGTGCCAGTGTCATCACCACTCTTAAGAGCCTTTTCTGTTGTGATATAGCCGAAATAAACGGTTTGCGCTATTTCCGGACCACCTTCCCTATTCATAGAATAATCGTAGCTGACGTCAAGATTGACAATTTTCCCCTTTTTCAATCCGGAAAGGAATGGCGAATCAGCCCTGGCGGAATAGTTGGCCAATCTGGTTTCCCTACGACAGGCGATTCTGATTGCGGTTCCTGCCTGCGCTCCCACTCTTGCTGCACTCCAGCCATTCAAAAACGACACAGCTTCCTTACTTCCTGAAATAATCTCAAACTCTCCTCCATATAAATCAAACGAACTGGTGTCCTTCACCCAACGGAAGTCCTCGAAGAACAGATAAGGACAATTCAATTCACATACTCCTCTGATGGACGAAGAGAAATCACCTAACGCCACTGTGTCCGAAACGACAGCGCTTTCAGACTCAAAAGTCACAGCAAGCCTCTTCGAGGACAGCCCTTTGAAGAACGCCTTGTCTTGAGTCCGGAATATATACGAGTCGCCGATCTTTATAAGTCCGTCATCTCCGCCATCTATCTCCAACTCAGACGATGACATCCCAGGCCACACGCCATCATCAGGCAAAGTCACCTTGATGTTTTGCACCTCCTCGCCCAAATTGTTGGATGCAAGCATGAATCTCAATTCATATTCAATAGGTTTTGCCTCGGTCATTCTCAACGGTACCTTCGTCGTATGGCCGGCCGCGAAATCACGTCCCGCCAAAGAAAAAGAGACTGACGAGCACTTGTTCTCAGAATATGCGTCAACTATCATATGATCCCCTGCGGAATAAGCCGCCTTAGGAGGAACTATTCCAGCGACAGCAACGTCCGTCCCGTCCGCAGATTCGTCAATCGGAGCCTTGAGTTCCAAAGCCATTCCGTTCACCCCTTCCGAAAGCCTGGCAGTGGTGGCGTCCGTTACATCCACCGCAACCTTTCCTGCAATAGCCTGAGGCATCGTGAACTCGATCCTGTTCACCGGCTCACCCAGTGCATTCATTCCTTCAGGAATATAGAACCTCAAGAAATGAAGCAGATGCTCCATCTTGACATTCAAGACATTATCCGGCATGATCGGAGATGCCTCCACAACCGGAGACAATGCCGGTCCGTCAACCGGTTCCGCCACAATGATGTCAACGCCGTCCGAAGCGGCACCGTCCTGAACCTCCGGTACCTTAAACTCAGCAGCGGTTCCACTGACCGACTCCGGCAGCGGATAAGTCATATAATAGGAATATGTTCCCTCGTCCATAGGAGCCGGAAGAGTGGCTGTGAAATAAGCGTCCGAGCGGTCTCCTCCTCTTGCCAAAAGGCTGAATGTCTGACCGTCAAGGGAATATGTCCCGTCCTGATTTTTAGCCCAGACGGCGATCTTGTCGCCAGGCATCCATACGAACCCTTTCTGGTCGGCATCGTAGGCCGTTCTTGTCTGCGAACCGTTCCCCATGGCCAGAGCGACCTCGACCGGTGAGTCGTAAGATTCCGGGACAAAAGCCTCATAATTTTCATTTCCGCAAGAAGCGACACTCACGGAGATCAACGCAATCCTTAGTAAATCTTTCAAATACACTACGTATTCTCTTTTTGAAGGCAGACCGTTTCCACCTCACACAAATACAAATGTAATGCTTTTTTGTTCACCTGCAAAAAATTGCCTCGGATTAAGGCTCCGACTCAAAGCAGAAGGATGCGCATATTCTCTCCGGTAAAAAGCCCGTAATCCGGAGAAAACGCATAAAAAAAAGATTTTGTCCGGGGAAAAGGCATTCCTCCGGACAAAATCATACAACACGCCTTGCTACTGCCTGTCGAGGAACGACTTGGCGGCGGTGAGGGCTTTGGTCGGTCCTTCTTCGAGGACCTTCTCGGAAGTGAAAGACTTAAGGATTTCGGCCAGCTGGTCGAGTTTGGCTTCGTCCCCGGCCTTCCGCCATTGATTTCTGAGGATGCGGACCTTCTCGAAATCCTGGATGCCTTCGGTGAGTTTGGCGAGATGAACGCTGCCTCGACCTCCAGGATAGACTACGAAACAGTCTCCGGCAGGCCAGGTACGGAAACGGGCGTCAGCCATAGGATCCAAAGTCCAGCTGTTGTAGGCCCAGCGGAGGTAACCGTCGTAGTTATCTGCCTGTGCGAACCAGCCCAGCCACGTGGCCTCGTCAGGATCTGAAATCACGAACAGGTTCGGATAGGCCTCGGCGCAGCAGGTGTAGAAGGTAGTTGTCAAGCCAAGTTCTTTTCTTTTGGCCTTGACGGGTTCCGGAAATTCATCCTTGCCGGAGAACGTCTCGCTGAAATCGACAATGTCATAAATCACCGGCTCGTGATAGCTTCCGGCAAGAGAAATCTTGAAATCAGGCTCAACCTTTCTGATAAGGCCAAGCACAGCCTGCATCGACTCCAACGGACGTTCATCCATCGCGATCATGGTCTTCTCAAACCAGCCTTTCGATTTCAGATGACGGGCGAAGTCAGCGATGAAAGAGCCCCAATATTCATTGTACTCCGGGCTGCCTGGAGTGACCTGGATCGTAGTGTTCGAAGAGGTCGCCTGATCGTAGTAGTCAAACGACAAAGCCCATGGAATCATTGAGTAGCAGTTGATCTGCCGGTCTATTCCCAAAGAGAACATGAACTCCACCCAACGGTCGAAGATCGTGTAGTCGTAAAGCCACGTGCCGTCAATGCGGCGGATCTTAGTGACCATCGAGCCGAACGCATCCTCGGTCTGACCGTTCCACGGACGGTTCATGATGGTGGCAGTGACGGATTTCTGCCCTGCGTCAGCCAACATCTTCATCACCGGTCGCATAGCCTCGAAATGAGCGTCACTCCAAAGCGGGACACCCGCATGGCGTGCCACTGAATATGGATTCTGCCACAGGTCCAGATGGAACGCCCATTCATGGGCCGGAGGAAGAATATGCTCGGACACGACCAGTTCCACATTGAGGCTGCGGGACTTCGCGCCGACGGATGAGACGGTCAGCCGGCCTGAATATTTGCCAGGCTTCGCATCGGAAGGCACACCTACAGTCATCCAGACAGGCTGCCTGCGCCCTGCCGGAATATTCATTGACTCCGCAAGGTCAAGCACATCAGCGACAAGGACTTCGCCCCACTTGGACTTGTCTTCCCGGGAACCGCACTGGCCATATTTCGTCGTATCAAGCAAGTCCGAGACCACGAAACTGACAAACTGGAGAGTGATGTTCTCGGAAGAAATCACGGATTTCCCGTTACGCAGATCGGAAACAGACAACGTCACGTCCTTCAGATCCGAGTCGGACGAGATCACTGCCTGGGCAAACACTTTCTCCCCACGCCAAGCGGAATGATTGAAGGCCTTTTTCTGAAACTCCAATGACTGACCTCCACCGATAACACAATGTGAGCCCGTAGAAGCCCAGTCCAACTTAATAGCAGACTGCGGCTGTGCAGCCGTAAGGATTGGCAGCACAACCGCAAGCACCAAAGTAAGAACATTCTTCATCTTAAATCATTTTAGATAGTCGTAAAAACAAATCGCCGCAGATTTTGCAATGATGCGGCGACTCATTTTCAACTTGCTACAGTCCTAACTGCTTGAAGAAGTCGTTCCCCTTGTCATCAACGAGTATGAACGCAGGGAAGTTCTCCACACGGATCTTCCAGATGGCCTCCATTCCGAGGTCAGGATATTCAACGCATTCGATGCTCTTGATGCTCTCGTAGGAGAGTATGGCAGCAGGGCCGCCGATCGAGCCGAGATAGAAACCGCCGTGCTTCTTGCACGCGTCAGTGACAGCCTGGGTACGGTTGCCCTTGGCGATCATGATCATGCTGCCACCATGATCCTGGAAGAGATCAACGTAAGGATCCATGCGGTTGGCCGTGGTAGGTCCCATCGAGCCACAGGCCATTCCCTTAGGGGTCTTGGCAGGGCCTGCGTAGAACACAGGATGATCCTTGAAATACTGCGGAAGATCCTCGCCCCTGTCAAGTCTTTCCTTAAGGCGGGCATGCGCGATGTCACGGGCCACGATGATGGTTCCATTAAGACTCAAACGAGTTGAAACAGGGTATTTGCTGAGGAGTTTGCAGATCTCGCTCATCGGCTTGTCAAGGTCAACGACAACTCCTTCACCCTCTCCGGCGTTACGCAAAGACTCCGGAATCCAACGCGTTGGGTTATCGTCCAGCTTCTCGATCCAAACACCGTCCTTGTTGATCTTCGCCTTGATGTTGCGGTCAGCCGAGCAGCTTACTCCAAGGCCGATCGGGCAGCTCGCTCCGTGGCGAGGCAGACGGATGATTCGGACATCGTGGGCGAAATATTTGCCTCCGAACTGAGCTCCGAGTCCGATCTTGTAGGCCTCCTCAAGCACCTGCTTCTCCAGTTCAACATCACGGAAAGCGCGTCCGGTCTCGTCACCGGTGGTAGGGAGAGCGTCATAGTAATGTGTTGAAGCCAGCTTGACTGTCAGAAGGTTCTTCTCAGCCGATGTGCCACCGATCACAAAAGCGATGTGGTAAGGAGGGCAGGCAGCAGTTCCGAGAGTCTTCATCTTCTCCACGAGGAAAGGCACGAGAGTGCCAGGATTGAGCACTGCCTTTGTCATCTGGTAGAGATAGGTCTTGTTGGCTGAGCCACCACCTTTCACAACACAGAGGAACTTATATTCCATACCCTCCTCGGCCTCGATGTCGATCTGGGCAGGAAGGTTGCACTTCGTGTTGATCTCTTTGTACATGTCCAGAGGGGCGTTCTGGCTGTAGCGCAGATTCTCCTCGGTGTAGGTCTTGTAAACGCCCTTGGACAGAGCCTCCGCGTCATCGAATCCGGTCCAGACCTGCTGGCCCTTCTCTCCGTGAATGATGGCGGTGCCGGTGTCCTGGCAGAAAGGCAGTTTGCCCTTCGCGGCCACCTCGGCGTTGCGCAGGAAGCGCAGAGCTACGTATTTGTCGTTGTCGGAAGCCTCTGGATCGCTCAGGATCTTGGCAACCTGCTGGTTGTGAGCCGGCCTCAGAAGGAAGTTCACATCTCTGAAAGCAGCGTTCGCAAGCATGGTCAAAGCCTCAGGAGCCACCTTGAGAATAGGATGACCCTCAAACTCGCCAAGAGACACGCCTTCGCCTGTCAGCTTGTAGTACTCGGTTGTGTCCGGTCCCAACTGGAACATCGGAGCATATTTGAATTCAGCCATATTAATGAAATATTTTAGTGATTATCAGTCGATGTCTTCAATCGGAGCCGTAGCGCCGCCGGCCCCCTCCTGCATCAGGTAGCGCTTCATGAACTCGTTCAGGTCGCCGTCCAGCACGCCTTGGGTGTCAGCGGTGGAATACCCCGTCCGCAGGTCCTTGACCATCTTGTACGGATGTAGGACGTAGGAGCGGATCTGGGAGCCCCACTCTATCTTCTTCTTCGTGCCCTCGATCTCGGCCTGCTTCTCCTGACGCTTCTTCAGTTCCAGGTCGTAAAGCCTTGACCTCAGGATGCGCAGGGCGTTCTGCCGGTTGTCCTGCTGGAAGCGGGACTCCGTGTTCTCCACGACTATTCCCGAAGGAATATGCCGCACGCGCACTCCGGTCTCGACCTTGTTGACATTCTGGCCGCCGTGACCGCCGGAACGGAACGTGTCCCACTCCAAATCGGAAGGGTTTATCTCGATGTTGATTGTGTCATCCACCAGCGGATAGACGAAAACGGACGAGAATGTGGTCTGCCGCTTGCCCTGAGCGTTGAACGGTGAAAGACGCACGAGCCTGTGCACTCCATTCTCAGCCTTGAGATAGCCGTAAGCGTAGTCACCCTCGACCTGGATGGTGGCCGACTTGATTCCGGCTTCATCACCCTCAAGAAGGTCTGTGACAGTCACTTTATAGCCGTTTCTCTCGCCCCAACGCATGTACATCCTCATCAGCATCGAACTCCAGTCGTTCGCCTCGGTGCCGCCCGCCCCGGAATTAATCGTCAGCACGGCTCCAAGGTTGTCCCCCTCCGCGCCCAACATATTCCTAAGTTCCAATGCCTCAACGTCCTCAACCGCTTTTGAATATGACTCCTCAAGTTCCTGCGTCTCCGCCGTGGTGACAGTCTCGTCCGTGCTTCCGCCAAGACTTTCCTTGGCGAAATCGTACAGCACATCAAGGTCATCCACCTCGGTGGAGGCCTTGTCAAAACCTGTCACCCAAGACTTTACGCTGTTAAGGTTCTTCATGAAGACCTCAGCGGCCTTCGGGTCGTTCCAAAAGTCCTGTGACTCCGTCTTCTTCTGCAAAGCGGCTACCTGCCCACGTTTCGCAGGGATGTCAAAGACACCTCCCCAACGTCTCCAACCGCTGATGCAGAGCCTCAATCTGATCTTTTAGTATCATCTGCTCTCCATTTTAAATTTGTTCCTGGCAAACCCCATATTTGCAGAGTGGTTCACTGCACCAAGGAATGCAGTGCAAAGGTAATGATTTTCTCTGATTCACGCCAAGGACGATGGAACATTCATCTGACCGTAAACACGTTAACAGCCACTCATAAATCCCGAGTCGGTGGCGCATAATTTTCTATCAATCAACAACATAAGGTTTCGTCTTCAGGCAAATCAAACCAAAGACAGCAGGCTTATCCGTTGATTATCAGCCACATACACACCACATCACCTATACAAAACCGTATGCTGCTCCGCATACACATCAAGCACGAATCGCATTCTTCTGAAATAAAAAAGACGAGAAGCATACGCTCCCCGCCTTGAGTGTTTTCACAACGGAATAATCCTTATTGTGAATTGCTTCAGATGAAGCAAATTTAGTGAAAAGATGCGAAAATCAAAATATTTATTTCTAAATTAGCGGATAAAGACCATAGAGTCGTGAATTCAACCACGTATCATAATACAACAACACCTCGTATGAAAACCATTCTTGGATTAGATCTCGGAACTACCAGCATAGGCTGGGCATTGGTTAAGGAAGCCGAACCATTCTCTGACGAGAAATCAGAGATTGTCAGACTCGGTGTCCGTGTCGTGCCCCTTACGGTGGATGAAAGGACGAGTTTTGAAAAGGGCAAAAGTATCACTAAGAATGCCGAAAGGACTCTAAAGCGAGGAATGCGTCGAAATCTCCAAAGGTATAAACTAAGAAGACAGGCCTTGATTGATGAACTGAAAAATGCGGGATGGATTGGCGACGACTTCATATATTCAGAGACTGGCCCAGGATCAACTTTCCGCACATTGCGGCTTAGGGCAAAGTCCGCATCGGAGGAGGTTACTCTTGGCGACCTGGCGAGAATCTTACTACAGATTAATAAGAAAAGGGGCTACAAGAGTTCCAGAAAAGCGGTTTCAAGCGATGACGGTCAGGCCATTGACGGAATGGCCGTCGCCAAGGAGATGTACGACAAAGGATTGACTCCCGGGGAATATGTCTATCAGCGTATGCTTGAAGGCAAGTACGCTATTCCTGAGTTCTATAA